>CAJOFI010000099.1:6809-8738 GCA_905233595.1 uncultured Oscillospiraceae bacterium
CACGGACGCGCGGCCGGAGGCCATTCCCATGGAGAAGAAGGCGCAGCGCGGCTTCGTATACTACGAGGCGCGCTTTGCCTGCCCCGAGCGACTTGTCTCCTACCATTTCCGCATCTACTGGCAGGGGCAGTATTACGCCTACCGCAAGACCGGGCTCAAGCCCATGGAGGTGGAGCCCCACCGCGGGCACCGCTTCGATTTCCGCTTCACGCCCGGCTTCCACACGCCGGACTGGGCGCGCGGCGCCGTGCAGTACCAGATCTTCACAGACCGCTTTTGCAACGGCGATCACACGAACGACGTGCTTTCGGGGGAGTATTCCTACAACGGGGAGCACGTGCGCCAGATCAAAAAATGGGGGCAGATCCCCGCGCAGGACGATTACCGCTGCTTCTACGGCGGCGACCTGCAGGGGATCCTGGACAAGCTCGACTACCTCGAGGAGCTTGGGGTGGAGGTGCTGTACCTCAACCCCATCTTCCTCGCGCCCTCCAGCCACAAGTACGACACCCAGGACTACGAGCATATCGACCCGCACTTCGGCGCGGTGGTGCGCGACGAGGGGCGGCTGCTGCACGACTGGGAGCAGCACAACGGCTTTGCCGAGCGCTATATCAGCCGCGTGACGCGCGCGGAGAACCTCAAAGCCTCCGACGCGCTCTTCGCCCGTCTCTGCGAGGAGCTGCACCGGCGCGGCATGCGCATCATCCTCGACGGCGTTTTCAACCACTGCGGCTCCTTCCACCGCTGGATGGACCGGGAGGGCATCTACCGCGACAAGCCCGGCTTCGCCCCGGGCGCCGCGCAGTCGGTCAGAAGCCCGTACCGGGATTACTTCCGCTTCGGCGGCAAAGGCCCCGGCTATGAGGCCTGGTGGGGCGTGGAGACCCTGCCCAAGCTCTGCTACGAGCAGTCGCCCGCGCTGTGCGAGGAGATCTTCTCCGTCGCGGAAAAGTGGCTCAAGCCGCCCTACCGCATCGACGGCTGGCGGCTCGACGTGGCGGCCGACCTCGGGCACAGCCCCGGCTTCAACCACAGCTTCTGGCGGGAATTCCGCCGCCGCGTCAAGCGCGTCAACCCCGAGGCGATCATCCTCGCCGAGCACTACGGCGACCCCAGCAGTTGGCTGCGGGGCGACCAGTGGGACTCGGTGATGAATTACGACGCCTTCATGGAGCCTGTGACGGGCTTTCTCACCGGCATGGAGAAGCACAGCGACGCCCGCTGGGAGGAGATGTACCAGAACGGGCCGCTCTTCTTCCTCATCATGCGCGAGAAGATGGCGCAGTTCCAGCGCTGCTCGCTCGACTGCGCGATGAACGAGCTGTCAAACCACGACCACTCGCGCTTTCTGACCCGCACCAACCGCCGCGTCGGTCGGCTGCAGAGCCTGGGCGCGAAGGCGGCAAACGAGGGCGTCAACAAGGCCGTGATGCGCGAGGCCGTGGTCATCCAGATGACCTGGCCGGGCGCGCCCACCATCTACTACGGGGACGAGGCGGGGCTCTGCGGCTGGACAGACCCGGACAACCGCCGTTGCTACCCCTGGGGGCACGAGGACAAGGGGCTCATCGACCTGCACCGGGCGCTGACCCGCCTGCGCAGGGAGCATCCCGTTGTGCGGCACGGCTCGGTCATTGACGTCGGCGCGGGCTTCGGCTGGCTCGCTTACGCGCGCTTCAACGGCGAGGAGTGCCTTGTGACCGTGTGCAACAACCGCGAGGTGCCCGAGACGGTGTCCCTGCGCCTGTATGACGCGGACGTGGAGGACGGCCAGCGCTTTGTGAGCATTTTCAGCACCGACGAGCGCGGCTTCTCCGCCGGGCGCGTCGAGCGCGGCGCCGTGCGGGAGGGCGAGCTGAGCCTGACTCTCGCGCCGCACAGCGCGCTCATCCTCGCGCGCGATTGAAACAAGCTGCCGCGAAAAAC
>CAJOFI010000100.1 GCA_905233595.1 uncultured Oscillospiraceae bacterium
CGAGGATCGGCGCGAGGGGCAGGAGCGCCGCGAGCAGATGTGCTACGAGGGCGGCATCCGGGAATACGTGAGCTTCCTCAACAAGAACAAGGCGCCCATCCACGACGAGGTGATCTACCTCTCCGGCGCGAAGGGGGACGCCATCGCCGAGGTCGCCATGCAGTATAACGACGGCTTCAACGAGATTCTGGTTTCCTTCGCGAACGATATCCACACCCCCGAGGGCGGCATGCACGAGACGGGCTTCAAGACCGCGCTGACCCGCGTCATCAACGCCTACGGGCAGAAGAACAACATCATCAAGGGCGACGACAAGGTCTCCGGCGACGACGTGCGCGAGGGCATCTCCGCCGTCATCTCCGTGAAGCTGCCCGAGGCGCAGTTTGAGGGGCAGACCAAGCAGAAGCTCGGCAACGCCTACATCCGCACCCTCGTGGACAGCATCGTAAACGACCAGCTCAGCGTCTACTTTGAGGAGCACCCGGCAGCCGCCAAGGCGATCCTCGAAAAGGCCATGATGGCAAACCGCGCGCGCGAGGCCGCGAGAAAGGCGCGTGAATCCGTGCGCCGCAAGACGGGGCTTGAGAGCGGGCAAATGCCCGATAAGCTGCAGGACTGCAACGAGCGCGACCCCTCCCTCTGCGAGATCTACATCGTCGAGGGCGATTCCGCCGCGGGCTCCGCTATCCAGGGTCGCGACAGCCGCTTCCAGGCCATCCTCGCTATGTGGGGCAAGATGCTGAACGTCGAGAAGGCGAGAGCCGATAAGATCTACGGCAACGACAAGCTCTATCCCCTCATCGTCGCTCTCGGCGCGGGCATCGGGGACGAGTTCAACATTGAGAAGCTGCGCTACCACAAGATCATCATCATGGCCGATGCCGACGTGGACGGAAGCCATATCCGCACGCTGCTGCTGACCTTCTTCTTCCGCTATATGCGCCCGCTCATCGAGCGCGGCTACGTCTATTCCGCGGTGCCGCCGCTCTACAAGCTCACGCGCGGCAAGACCCAGCGCGTCGCCTACTCCGACGAGCAGCGCGACCGCATCAGCGCCGAGATGCGCGCCGACAACCCCAACGCCAAGGTGGACATCAACCGCTTCAAGGGTCTCGGCGAGATGGACCCGCACGAACTCTGGGAGACCACCATGGACCCGGAGACGCGCTCCCTGCGCCGCATCACCCTGGGCGACGCCATCATGGCCGACCAGGTCTTCACCGTGCTCATGGGCGAGGAGGTCGAGCCGAGGCGCGAGTGGATCGAGCAGAACGCAAAATACGTGGTGAATTTGGATATTTAATGAAGTGAAAAGATCATAGTGAATAGTGAATAGTGAATCGTTGTGGTGTTCGCCTGCGGCGAACGAAGTATAATCTGTCGCGCAGAGACTCCTTTACTCTTCACTTTTCACTTTTCTCTCTTCACTATCCTGAAAGGATACTGTATGGCACACAAAAGAGACTACAAACCCGAGGATATCGCATTTCCCAATCAGGTGATCACTGAGTCGGAGCTGGTGGGGGAAATGCAGACCAGCTATATCGACTACGCCATGTCGGTCATCGTCGGGCGCGCCCTGCCGGACGTGCGCGACGGGCTCAAGCCGGTGCACCGCCGCATCCTCTATACCATGTACGAGGGCGGCCTGACCTCCGACAAGCCCTTTAAGAAGTCCGCCACCTGCGTGGGCGACGTGCTGGGTCACTACCACCCCCACGGCGACGCCTCCGTGTACGACGCGATGGTGCGTCTCGCGCAGGACTTCTCCATGCGCTATATGCTCGTGGACGGGCACGGCAACTTCGGCTCCGTGGACGGCGACCCCCCTGCCGCCTACCGTTATACCGAGGCGAGGCTGTCCAAGATCTCCAACGAGATGCTGCGCGACATCGACAAGGAGACCGTGGACTGGGATCCCAACTTCGACGAGAGCCGCAAGGAGCCGCGCGTGCTCCCCTCCCGCTTCCCGAATCTGCTGGTCAACGGCTCGAGCGGCATCGCCGTCGGCATGGCGACCAATATTCCGCCGCACAATCTCACCGAGGTCATCAACGCCTGCGTCTGCGTGCTCGAGAACCCGGACGCCAATCTCTATGACCTGATGCAGCATATCACGGGGCCGGATTTCCCGACGAAGGGCATCATCATGGGCAGAGCCGGCATCCGCCAGGCCTACGCCACCGGGCGCGGGAAGGTCGTCATCCGCGCGCGCACCGAGTTTGAGGAGCACGGCCAGGGGCGCACCCGCATCATCGTGACGGAGCTTCCCTACCAGGTCAACAAGCGCCAGCTCATCCGCAACATCGCCGACCAGGTGCACGACAAGCGCCTCGAGGGCATTTCCGACCTGCGCGACGAGACCGACCGCAACGGTATGCGCATCGTCATCGAGCTCAAGCGCGACGCAAACCCGCAGGTGGTCTTAAACCGCCTCTTCGCCCAGACCGCGCTGCAGTCGAGCTTTTCGATCAATATGCTCGCGCTGGTCAATAACCAGACCCAGCCGAAGATCCTGTCCCTGCGGCACATCCTGGACGAGTACCTCAATTTCCAGGAGGACGTGATCGTCCGCCGCACGCGCCACGATCTGCGCAAGGCCGAGGAGCGCGCCCATCTGCTGGAGGGCTTGCTCATCGCGCAGGACAACATCGACGAGGTCATCCGCATCATCCGCTCCAGCTACGACAACGCCAAGCAGAACCTCATGGAGCGCTTCGGCCTCGACGACGTGCAGGCGCAGGCGATCTGCGATATGCGCCTGATCGCCCTGCAGGGGCTCAACCGCGAAAAGCTGGAGCTGGAGTACAAGGAGCTGGAGGAGAAGATCGCCTACTTCAAGGAGCTGCTCGCCGATCCCGAGAAGATCAAGGGCGTTTTGAAGGACGAGCTTATTCAGCTTCGCGACAAGTACGGCGATTCCCGCAAGACCGAGATCCAGGACGTGGCGGACGAGATCGACGTGGAGGATCTCATCGAGGAGCAGCAGTGCGTCTTCACCCTCACCCACGGCGGCTACATCAAGCGCCTGCCCGTGAAGGAATACCGCGCGCAGGGGCGCGGCGGCAAGGGCGTTCGCGCCATGGCCACCAAGGAGGAGGACTACGTGGAGACCGTGTTCACCGCCTCCACGCACGACAACATCCTCTTCTTCACCGATCTGGGCCGCGTCTTCATCAAGAAGGGCTACACGATCCCCGAGGCGGGGCGCAACGCGCGCGGCACCAACATCATCAACATCATCCAGACCGAGAGCGGCGAGAAGGTTTCCGCTATGATCCGCGCGCGCGGGCTGGAGGAGGACAAGTTCCTCTTCTTCGTCACCCGCTTCGGCACCGTCAAGCGCATGCAGCAGTCCGCCCTGCGCAACATCCGCGCAAACGGCATTCGCGCGCTGTTTCTCGACGAGGGCGACCACCTCATCTCCGTCATTCCCACCGACGGGAGCGAAAACATCCTCATCGCCACGCGCGGCGGTCTTGCCGTCTGCTTCGACGAGAACGACGTGCGCCCCATGGGGAGAAACGCCGGGGGCGTGCGCGGTATCCGTCTGCGCGAGGGCGACTACGTCGTCGGCGCGGGCAGCACCAGCGCGGGCAACTGCCTGCTCTCCATCACCGAGAAGGGCTACGGCAAGCGCACGGCTGTCGAGGAATACAGCGTGCACGGGCGCGGTGGCCTCGGCATGAAGAACTACAATATCACCGAGAAAACCGGCCATGTCGCCGACGTGAAGATGGTCTCGCCGGGGGACGATATTCTGGTCATCTCCAACGACGGCACCATCATCCGCCTCGCCGCCGACAGCGTCTCCCAGCTCAGCCGCGCCACCCAGGGCGTGCGCGTCATGCGCGTTCTGCCCGGCAGCCGCGTGATCTCCATGGAAAAGACCGAGCCGGAGAGCGAGGAAAGCAGCGAAGAGTAAAAACGTCGGTGTCAGCTACCTAGGAACTGTTCCGAAATAAGGAACTGTCACGAAATAATCTGTGCAATCTGGCTTGCCTTTTTCACCTGTAGCTTCGTTGTCAAATCTTGAAATACACAAATCCTAACGTCAAATTGTTCTGTGAGAAAGGGGAATCTCCATGGACAAGAAAAACGAAAACAAGAAGAAAAAACCGGGGCGTGTGGGGCTGATCGTCTTTCTGATCGCCTTCTTCCTGCCGCGGCTCATCGACGCGGTCGATGAGCTCGATCTGCATTACCTGCTCTGGCGCCTGCGGCACTTCGCGTTTCAAAACGGCATCGACCCGGAGCTGCTGCCCATGATCGGCGCGGGGATCGTGGTGCTGCTCGTGGTGCTGATCGCCGCGGCGAAGCGGAAAAAGAGCGTGGAGGACAAGCCCGTGCGCAATGAGCGCGCCGGGCGTACCTCCGCCGCCGTGCAGCGCCCCGACCCGAGGAACCGCAGCTTCACCCCGCCCGAGCCGAGCTGCATCGTCTGCGACCACACGGGCGAGGATCACTTCATCCGCGATAAGCAGCAGCGCATCGCCCAGCTCGACGAGTGGCTGAAAAACGGCCTGATCGACCGCGAGGAATACCGCGTGCTCAAGAGCCGCTATGAGCGGGATCTGTGACAATGAAAACCGTACAAATCTACACCGACGGGGCGTGCAGCGGGAATCCCGGGCCGGGCGGCTGGGGGGCGATCCTCTGCTACAACGGCGTGGAGAAGGAGCTCTCCGGCGGCGAGGCGCAGACCACCAACAACCGCATGGAGCTGACCGCCGTCATCATGGCGCTGCTCGCGCTGCGCGAAAGCTGTGTCGTGGAACTCTACTCCGACTCCAAATACGTCATCGACGCGCTGGAAAAGGGCTGGGCCTGGGGCTGGCGGAAGAGGGGCTGGGTCAAGTCCGACAAAAAGCCCGCGCTGAATCCCGACCTCTGGGCAAAGCTGCTCGACCTGACGCGCCAGCACGAGATGCACTACCACTGGGTCAAGGGTCACGCCGAGAACGCCTACAACAACCGCTGCGACGCGATGGCTGTGCGCGAGCGGGAAAAAATCGCAAATCAGTGAATAGTGAACGGTGAAAAGCTATGATGTTCCCTTCGGGAACGAATTCAAATACGTCGCGAAGCGGCTCCTTCACTGTTCACTATTCCTTTTTCTTTGGGAACTGTTCCGAAATAACTTGTGCAATCTGACTTGCCTTTTTCACCTGTAGCTTCGTTGTCAAATCTTGAAATACACAAAGTATTCCTGCGATAGCCGAATCTCAAAATCTTCCTCTCTTACATCGCGAGGCACAGAAAGCTGTTTTTCATCGACATGGTCTGCGCGGTGACGGTTGCGCTCATTGACCTTGTCTTCCCCTACGCCTCGCGCCAGAGCATGAACGCGCTTTTGCCGCGAAAGCTCTACGCCGCCTTCTTTACGGTGATGGGAATTTTGATCCTCTCCTATGTGCTCAAGAGCGTATTGTACTATATCATCACCGTCTTAGGGCACAAGATGGGCGTTCTCACCGAGGCCGACATGCGCCGCGACCTCTTCGAGCATTTACAGGAGCTGCCCTTCAGCTTCTATGACCACAACCGCACGGGCGTCCTGCTCAGCCGCGTGGTGAGCGATCTCTTTGAGGTGACGGAGCTTGCCCACCACGGGCCGGAAAACGTGCTGATCTGCTCGCTGAGCATCGTGGGCGCGCTCGCGATGATGTTCACGATCCGCTGGGAGCTTGCGCTGGTGCTCACGATCGCCCTGCCGCTCAGCATCGCGTTTACCATGAGCCAGCGCATCCGCATGCGCAAGACCAACGTCGAGGTCAAGCGCAAGACTGCCGAGATCACCGCCGCCATCGAGAGCAGCATCTCCGGCGTGCGCACGGCCAAGGCCTTCGCCAACGAGGATCGCGAGCTTGGGAAATTTGACGAGGCCAACAGCGTCTTCAAGGGCGCGAAGGTGGAATACTACCGCAGCATGGGGCTTTTCATGAGCGGCATGGAGTTCACCACCGGCGCGATGCAGGTGCTGGTCATCACGGTGGGCGGCATGCTCATCATGCAGGGGAAGATGGACTACGTCGATCTCATCACCTTCACGCTCTACGTCTCCACCTTCATTTCCCCTCTGCGCAAGCTCGTCATGTTTGCCGAGCAGTATATGCAGGGCACGGCGGGCTTTGAGCGCTTCCTCGAGATCATGCGCACAGAGCCCGAGATCAGGGACGCGCCCGACGCCGTGGAGCTGAAAAACGTGCAGGGGCGCATCGACCTTGACGACGTGAGCTTCCACTACGACAACGGCGTGCCCGTGCTGAGCCACATCGACCTGCACGTTCAGCCCGGGCAGACCCTCGCGGTCGTCGGCTCCTCCGGCGGCGGCAAGACGACCATGTGCCAGCTCATCCCCCGCTTTTACGATGTGACCGACGGCAGCGTGCGCGTGGACGGGCTGGACGTGCGCACGCTCACGCAGAAGTCCCTGCGCCGCAGCATCGGCATTTTGCAGCAGGACGTGTTCATGTTCGCCGGCACCGTGCGCGAGAACATCCGCTACGGCCGGCTGGACGCGACGGATGAGGAGATCGTTGAGGCCGCCAAGCGCGCTGAGATCCACGACGAGATCATGGCCATGCCCGACGGCTACGACAGCTACATCGGCGAGCGGGGCGTCATGCTCTCGGGCGGGCAGAAGCAGCGCATTTCCATCGCGCGCGTGTTTCTCAAAAACCCGAAGGTGCTGATTCTGGACGAGGCCACCTCCGCGCTCGATACCGTGACCGAGCAGCGCATCCAGAAGTCGATGGACGCGCTCAGCGTCGGGCGCACGAGCATCATCATCGCGCACCGCCTCTCCACCGTCCGGCATGCCGACTGCATCGCCGTCGTGGAGGATGAACGTATCGTGGAGCTTGGCAGCCACGAGGAACTGATGGAGAAAAACGGGCTCTACGCGTCCCTGTGCAGGGCGCAGGATCTGGGAGGCTGAATATGCTGACAATGCGAATCGGCGGGCACCGCGATCTGGAGCGGCTCTACCCTGCCATGGAGATGGATTTTGACCGGCGGGAGCTGCTGCCGAAGCTTGCCATCCACAAGGCCATGCTGCGCGGCGACCAGGAGCTGCTGGTCTTTTACGACGATCAGAGCGAGATCACCGTGGGCTACGCGCTCGTGATGGCGCGGAGCGTGTACGGCTACGTGCTGCTCAAGTATTTCGGCATCCTTCAGTGGTTCCGGGAGCAGGGGCTCGGCGTGCAGGCGATGCGCCTTGTGAACAAGCGCTACGCCGCAAGGCAGGGCATTCTCGCGGAGCTCACGGTCTTTGACGACGCGGAGGGGGACTATCTGCGCAAGCTGCGGAGGTTCTTCGCCCGCTTCGGTTACGTGGACGTGAAGAGCGATTACCGCCTCGGCGGCGCAAAGGTCGATCTCATGGCAAAGCCCCTCAAAGGCAGCGCCGACCTCGCCCCCATCGCCCACCGCCTGATCCGGGACTTCTATTCCCGCGTCCTGCGCCCGGCGGGCTTTGAAAAGATGATCGACATGAAAGCGGTAGAGTAAAAGTTTGAAACAAGAGCTGCCGACAGGTAGAGAGAAAAAGGCATAGCAAACCAGGCTGCCTCAAAAGAGCCAGCCGATCAAAGTTATGTAAACTTTAATGGATCAAGCAGAGTCAGGAACAGACGGCGGCGGCATCCTCACGGCGGCCTATGGGGAGGATTTTCCCTGGCGCGACTTTCGGAGGCGCACGACGGAACTGTACCTTGCGCGCTACGCGGGCGGGCGGCTGCCGCTCAAGCCCGGCGCGCGGGAGCTGCTGCGATCGCTGCACGAAAAGGGCGTGCCGCTGGCGCTGGCCTCCTCCACGCAGCGCGCGCTGGTGGAGCGCTGGCTCGAGGACGCGGGGCTGACGCAGTATTTTGACGCGCTCGTTACCGGGGACGCAGTGACGAAAAGCAAGCCCGACCCGGAGATCTTTCTCACAGCCTGCAAAATGCTGAACGTGAAGCCCGAAAACGCCGTCGTGATCGAGGACTCCTACAACGGTGTGCGCGCGGGCTTTGCGGCAAACATGCACACGCTGATGGTGCCCGACCTGCTTCCACCCAACGCGGAAATGCGAGAAAAGGCGGAGAAGATTTTTCCAAGCCTCCGGGAAGTGGAGGATTATTTCAAAGAGCTGGGCGTTCTTTGAAGAGTGGCCACTGACCACTTTTTTTCTATTTGCTTCTCCAACAGAATCCTGCTATAATAGCCCTTGCTATGAATACCTTATTTAACCAAATATTTGAAAACAAGGAAGCTGCCGCCCTCCCCTCACTGTTGGAGAGCGGTGGGCTTCCTGCGCTCGTTTCCGGGCTTTCGGCGGTGCACCGGGCGAATCTCGCCGCCGCGCTGCGCGCAAAAACGGGCGCTCCCCTCTTTGTGATCTGCCCGGACGATACCGCGGCGGAGAATTTCGCCGCCGACCTGCGCGCCATGCTGGGCGAGGACTGCCGCACGCTGGGCATGCGGGACTATACCTTCTACGCCGCCGAGGCCGTCTCCCGCCAGGCTGAGCAGAAGCGGCTCGACACGCTCTACGCCCTCGCGCGGGGCGACAGCCCGGTCACGGCGGTGTCCGTCTCGGGGCTCTTGCAGCGCACGATCCCGGCGCGGACGCTGCTGAAGACCGCCTTCGTCATCGAGGACGGGGGAAGCTATGCCATCGAGGACGTGGAGGACGCGCTTTTGCGCTGCGGCTACGGCAAGTGCAGCCAGGTCGAGGGGCCGGGGCAGTTTGCGC
>CAJOFI010000101.1 GCA_905233595.1 uncultured Oscillospiraceae bacterium
CGCCACCGTCAAGGCCGCCGAGGCCGCGAAGGCCAAGGGCGCGCTCATCAGCTACGACCCGAACTACCGCGCGAGCCTCTGGCCGGACGAGAAGAGCGCCGTGGAGCAAATGCTCGCCCCGCTCCCGCTCGTGGACATTCTGAAGGTCTCCGACGAGGAGCTGCCCCTTCTGACCGGGACGAGCGATCTCGAGCAGGGCAGCGCCCAGCTCGCCGCGAAGGGCATCCGCCTCGTGCTCGTGACGCTGGGGCCGGACGGCGCGTTCTACCGCTTTGGCGAGAAGACCGGCAAGGTGCCCGGCGTGAAGGTCAAGGTGGGCGACACCAACGGCGCGGGCGACACCTTCTTCGGCGCGGCGCTCTCCCAGCTCGTGAAGGAGGAGCTCGACGCGCTCAGCACCGAGCGCCTGGAGGAGATCCTCGTCTTCGCCAACAAGGCCGCCGCCATCACCACCAGCCGCCACGGCGCCATCCCCGCCATGCCCACGCTCGACGAAGTCCAGTAAAAAACGGGCACTGAAAAAACTTTGTTTTTTCAGTGCCCGTTTTTTAGTTTACAGCTTCGGCTACTTATTAAGCGCGTCGAGCTTCTCGATGTAGATCCACGAGTCGTGCTTGGGCAGGTAGTTGATGACCACGGGGACGAAGCGGGCGGCGGGCTCGCCGATGGTGACGCCGCCTGCGTAGACGATGTCCTCGAGATTGTAGGTGAAGGTGTACATATCCGTGTTGTAATACACCCGGTCGAAGACCTTGAAGAAGAGCGTCGCGTTCTGGCCGTTGGCCTCGTCCTCACCCACGAGGGAGCGCGCGCTGTTGACGTAGATGGACAGCCGCCGCCCCTCCGGGCGATCCTTGAGCTCGTTGGCTACGTGCAGCGCAAAGCCGCACACCGCGTTGACCGGCGTCGGCGTGGTGGACATCTCGGAGGAGTAGGTGAACTTCATCGGCGCCTGCCCCTTCTTCGTCTCGGGTACGGGGTGCATCACGTCCGCCAGCACCACCTCGTCAAAGCCCATGTCGTACAGCTCCTCGCACAGCTCCACGATGTAGCGCCGCAGCTCAGGGTTGTAGGGGTCGATCCAGGTGCCGGTCTCGTCGATATAGTCCGCGCCGTAGTCGGTGCGCAGGGCGAAATTCGTCGCGCGGGAGGCGAGCATCGCGTCCACACAGCAGCTCACCTGCGCGGCGAGCCAGATGTCCTTGCCCTCCATGCTCTTCAGCTCGGTCACCCAGCCCGCGATGTTGTCGGTCGCGGTGGTCTGGTAATACAGGCCGTAGCTCAGCGCCGCCTCGGCCTCCGACGCCCAGTTGAGCGCACCGCTGCGGGGCTTCATCTCCAGCAGAAGCGCGTTGCCGTTGGAGAGCCGCTCCGCCTTCTCCATCAGGTTTTCGTAGGTGAGCTCCTCCGAGGGGATGTAGATCGCGCGGATGGGGCTCGTGCCGCGCCCGGCGACCGCCTCCACGTGGGAGTAGTCCGGCGTGTCAAACACGAGCTCGGTCTCCACTGCGGGAAAGCTCTTCACCTCATGCCCCTGGCTGTCGATATGGCTGCTCTCCCCGCTCTCCATGCCGGGCAGCACCACCTCCACGCCGTCCTTGCTGATGACGGCGTACTTCTGAACCGTATAAAAGAGCACCACCGCCAGCACCAGCAGCGCCAGCACCGTCACGAAGGGGATGATCGCGTAGTTGCGCTTTTTGCGGCTGCCCTTGTAAAATTCCAGATTCCTTGCCAAGTCTTATCCCTCGATCTTCTGAATGCGCCGGATATGGCGCTCGTCATTGGAAAACGGCGTGTCCAAAAAAGTGTCCACGATCTTGAGCGCCAGCCCCTCGCCCACGACCCGCGCCCCCAGGGCGAGGATATTCGCGTCGTTGTGCGCGCGTGTGGCCTCGGCGGAAAAACAGTCCCCACACACAGCGGCGCGGATGCCGGGCACCTTGTTCGCCGCGATGGAGATGCCGATGCCGGTGCCGCAGATCAGAATGCCGCGCCCGCATTCGCCCGAGGCCACCGCGAGCGCCACCGCCCGCCCGTAATCAGGATAGTCGCAGCTTGCCTCGCTGTAGGTGCCATAGTCCTTATATTCGATGCCGCGCGCCTCGAGGTGCTTCTTGATCGCCTGCTTGAGCGCGTAGCCGCCGTGATCGCTGCCGATACCAAGCATTGTTTTCTCCTCCATGCTGATAGATTACGAGGCCATTGTACCATCAAACGCGCCAGGGTTCAAGCTTGTTATTGCATTTTCCGCCGTATCATGCTATATTAAGGTTACATAACGTCGTTTTTTGACAGGAGGTGTCCCCGCTTGGCGAAGCTGAGGCACGCGAAAACCGTCTATACCCTTTCGGAGCGCTTTTATCGGATCGGTGCGCCGGTCTGGATCACGGGCGGGGAGCTCCTGCGCGCGGGGGAGCTGCTCTACTGCCGCGTGACGCTGGAGGTGCTCTGCCGCGAAAAGCTGCGTGGCGTGACCGTTGCGATCCAGGCGCTCGACGGGAAGGGGAACCGGCTGGGGCTGCCCCTCCCCTACCGTTACCGCGTGAACGCGGGGCGCGACGCGCGCATCGGGCAGCGGGAGTCTATCCTTCTGCCGCTGGAGGATGCGGCGTCCTTTACCGCGTGGGTGACGAGGGTGGACTTTGCCGAGGGCGCGCCCTGGCTCTGCGAGGAGCGCTGGGACGCCGTCCCCGCCCAGCCGACGCTGGAGCAGTACTACGGCGACGCGGATCTCGCCGAGCAGTTTCGCATCCGCTACGGGCGGGACTGCCGCTGCGCCGTGGCGCCGCTGGGCGCGCTCTGGCGCTGCACCTGCGAGACGGTGAACCTCCCGGACGAGAGCGCCTGCCGCCGCTGCCACCGTATGCGCGGCGCGCTGGAGGCGATCGACGCCGAGGCGCTGCGCAAGGAGACCGACGCGCGCAAGATCAAGGAGCCCCTGCGGGAGCGCGCGGCGCGGAGTGAGAACCGGGCGATGCTGAAAAAGCTGCTGCTCACGGCGGGGATCGTGCTGCCGATTTTGATCCTGGTGATCGGTCTTCTGATCGCGGTTCCGAAGGAGCTGGAGCGCCAGAGCGTCTACGACGGGGCGCAGAGGCTGGCCGCCCTCGGGGAATTCAACGCGGCGCGGGCGATCTTCGTCTCGCTGGAGGACTACCGCGACAGCCGGGAGATGGCGGGCGACGGGCTGGATTATCTCTCGGCGCTCGCGCTTTTGCAGAGCGCGGAGGCGGACGATGCCTCCGCCCTACAGCGCATCGGGCACACCCGCGCCGATCTGAACGAGGATACCACGGCGGCGATCCTGCTCTATGAGGCCGCGCAGACGCAATTCGAGGCGCTGGGCGGCTACCGCGACAGCGAAGCGCTGGCACGGCGCTGCGCCGAGAGCCTTGCCGCCTGCCGTGAGGCGCTGCGTCAGGCCGCTTTCGACCGCGCTTCGGCGTTGCTCGAGGCCGGGAAGCTCAGCGAGGCGCGGGCGGCCTATCTCGCCCTCGGCGCGGAGGAGGAGGCGAAGGAGCCGGTCTACCGCAAGGCGGCGGCGCTCACAAGCTTCATCCACACCTACAACATCCGGGGCATTTACGCCTCGCTGTCGATGAGCCCCGGCAGCAGGAGCAGCTTCTCCATGAGCAAGGAGAAGGCGCTCACGCTCGGCAGCCAGAGCGTGCAGGATCTGCTCGCAAGCTGCGGGGAGGACGGCACGGCGCTGGAGCTGGAGGATACGCCGGGCGGCGGTCTTGTCCCGCTGGACGAGGCGGTCAAGGCGCTGATCGCCGACATCGAAGGCTATAAGGACACAGACGGGCTTCTCGCGGTGATCGAGGAGGCCACGGATTACACGCGGGAGTTCTTCACGCTCTGCGAAAACGGCGACCTGCCCGGCGCTTACGAGTGGCTGCTCGGCTACGAGGGCACGCTGCCCAACCGCGAGCAGTGGCTGGCTGACCTTACGCTGTATATGCCCTTCTGCCGCAATTGGGAGTTTTATCTGGGCGACAACGGTCTGATCCCTTACAGCGCGGGGCAGAGCGGCGAATGCGGAAAGCTGCACAGCCGCGTCCTTCTGCGCGGCGACACCGCCATCCTCCGTCTGAGCGACGCGGAGAGGGATTGCAGCGTGGAGCTCACCGCGCCGCGCGGCGAGGTGCGCTTCTTCAACCGTGAGCAGGAGGGCGTCTTCTATCTCGCGGTCGTCACCAATTCCGGCTACCTCTCTTACCTCTACTACCGCGACAGCGGCAGCATTATCACGAGCTGCGAATACGAACCTGAATAAACCGGAGCCTTGAAAACTTCGTTTTCAAGGCTCCTGTTTTTAGGAACTGTCACGAAATAATCTGTGCAATCTGGCTTGCCTTTTTCGCCTGTAGCTGCGTTGTCAAAGCTTGCAATACACAAAGTATTCCTGCGCTT
>CAJOFI010000102.1:0-621 GCA_905233595.1 uncultured Oscillospiraceae bacterium
TTGTAGTGCTCTTGCAGCTTTTTGAGTCCGTCCGCGTCCAGCGGGGGATAGGTTCCGTCCTCCCGGGGCTGATAGTAGCGCTCCGTCTGCTCGTTGATCTCGTGGAGCGCGGCGTTGAACTGCGCGTAGCGCGCCACGTCTTCCTCCGATGTGGCAAGGTCCTGGATCTCCTTCATGTACGCGCTCAGGCGCGTACGCATTTCCGTTACGTCAAATGGCATGATTTGCCTCCTTTCATAATTCCGCAGCGCTGTCCGGGATCGTCAGCGTCACCACGACCCCGTCGTCCTTTTTCGTGTTCTTATAATAATTTGGCGCGGGGGAAAAAGCAAGAAAATAAGGCGATTTGGGGGTGTGACAATCTGGAACACCCCCTTGTTTGGCGCCTGTAGGATTTGGTAAGATACACGTGCCAGTTTACAGCCCGCCGGAGTACGGGCTGCCCATCAGAATTGGCTGAAACCGGGAGATCCCGGAATAAAAATTTGGAGGAAAAGAATATGAAAAAGCTGATGATTGCAGTGGCTCTGCCTTTGGTGTTAACGATGCTCCTGTGTGCCTGCGGCGGCGGAACGGCGAGCGAATCGGGGGCGGATTCTCCCACTGTCCCGGAAACGCATG
>CAJOFI010000102.1:677-11550 GCA_905233595.1 uncultured Oscillospiraceae bacterium
CCGGCGTCTATAAATGGGTTGAGATGGAGGAAAAGGGCATCACCGCGAATCTGATCATCTTTGATAACGGCACCGGCGTCTTTGATATGCTCGGCGTCGTGGAATCGGTCAAGTACGACGATACCACCATGCAGACCTCCGGTGAAGGCGCACTCCCGCAGAGCTACACCTACGCGGACGGTACGCTTACCTGGACCACTGTGGGCAAAGAGGGAGAAGCGCCTTCGACCTTCGTCAAGCTGACGGCGGATGAGCGGGCGGCCTATGAAGCGCTCGGCGTCGGCACCGTGGTGGGAGCCGGAGAAGAAGCGAATAAGGAGAATACTTCGCCCTGGCCCGATGATAACGGCGGCCTGGCCGGCGTCTACAAATGGGTCGAGATGGAGGAAAAGGGCATCACCGCGAATCTGATCATCTTCAGTGACGGCACCGGCGTCTTTGATATGCTCGGCGTCGTGGAATCCGTCAGGTACGACGATACGACCATGCAGACCTCCGGAGAAGGCGCGCTTCCGCAGAGCTATACCTACGCGGACGGCACGCTTACCTGGGTCGCCAAAGACGAGAGCGGACAGGTATCGACTTTCGTCAAGCTGACGGCGGAGGAACTGGCTGCGTACGAGGCAAGGGGCATCGGCAACGCGGAATGATAGCCGCGATAACCGTACACACCCCACAGGTTGATCGCTTCAGCGCCCCCGGATGATGATACCCCCGGCACGATCAGGAGATGATCTGCCGGGGGTATCTTAATCAGACTCTGCGGCTCTGTCCGGGATCGTCAGCGTTACCACGGTCCCGCCGCCGTCATTGGGCGCGATCACCATCGTGCCGCCACACATGCTCTCCAGCCTTTGCCGGATGTTTTTCAGCGTGACGTGCCCCTCGCCGCTGTCGGCGCTTTCAAACCCGCGGCCGTTGTCCGCGACGACGATCTCGGCGCCGGCATCCGTGTGCCGGGTCCGGACGGAGATGTGAAGCGGACCGGCATAGGGATCCATGCCGTGCTTGACGGCGTTTTCCACGATGGGCTGCAGCGTCAGCGGCGGCAGGCGGAAGCGGATAAACGGCGTATCGTAGTCCACGACAAGCTGCTCCTCATACTGCGCCTGCTCCACGGCCAGGTAGGCGCGCGTGTGCTCCAGCTCCGAAGTGAAGGGGATGGCGCGGCCGCTGGCAATAGCGTTGAAATTCTTGCGCAGGTAGTCGGTGAAATCCAGCGTGACCTGCCGCGCCCGTTGCGGGTTCTGATTACAAAGGCTGTAGATGCTCATCAGGGTGTTATAGATGAAGTGCGGCCGCATTTGCAGCACCATGACGCTGGCGCGCTGATTGGCGATCTCCAGCTGCTGATTGGCGATCTCCAGCTGTTGCGCGGCGATCTCCCGCTGGCGGCGAAGATCTCGATCGATCTGATCGGACAGGACGAGGCCGTACATGGACAGGGCGGCGAGAATATAGCTGATGTCGAGGATCGGGAAAACGTCGACGAACATCTGCGCAAGCAGCGCGGCCGTCATCGGCAGTATGGCAACGAGGAAGCTGAGAAAGACGACAGGGGAGAGCCGCGCCCTGCGCCGTATCACGCCCGCGAGCGTGAGCAGCTGGATTGCGACAAGCGGCAGCGGCAGAAGCGGATACAGAGGCCCGCGCTGATACAGGCTGACCGACGTGATATAAGTAAAGCTGCCGATGAATGGGGAAAAAACAAGCAGGACAACATAGATCGCCCACAGGACAAGAACGGCGCGAAGAAGCCTGCTTGCGCGGATGCTTTCTCCGCAGCAGTGCAACAGATAAACCACCAGCATGAGCAGCGGCAGCGAGAGGATCAGACATTCCAGGATCAGCAGGAAATACGCGGCCGCGCTCGGGGCGGAAAAATACGACAGCATCATTTCGGCGGGGACGGAAAGGCAGCAAAGCAGAAACGCGATAAAATAGTCCAGAAAGAATCGCTTGCTCCAACGGTCGCTCATGGGCATGACGGCGGCGAACCACAGCCCCATCAGGCTCAACACCAGCGCCGAGCTGATGACGGAGAAGTAGAAGATATCACTGTTCACTTGTCCGAGCCCCCTACACAATCGGATAGCGCAGCTTTTTCAGCTGCTGCTTTACACTCTCCGGCGTCAGCGGTTTGACCAGAAAGCCGCAGGCGCCGGTGCTCCATGCGTCAAGAGCATAGTCGGGATAAGAGGTTAGATACACCACATTGGTGCGCGAATTGATCTCCAGCAGCGTGCGGCAGAGGTCAAGCCCGCTGGCGGTTCCCAGCTCAATATCCAGGATCGCCAGCGTGACACGGTACGATCTGGCGAATTCGATCGCCTCCGGGGGCGAGACGAAGCCCGTGACCGCGACGTCTGGCAGGACCTCCTCCAATACGGCGAGACCGTCGGTGAGGATGGGCCTGCTGTCGTCCACCAGAATGACGTTTGGGGCCTCGCTGCTCTCGGCCGCGGCGGAGAGCAGCGTGTCGGAGTCCACGCCCAGGGCTCTTGCGAGGAAGAGGATCATCGCGGCGTCCGGCATGCGGCTGCCGTTTTCCCAACGGACTACGGTGGAGCGATTGACAAACAGCTGCTTTGCGAGCTGCGTTTGGGAAAGCCCGCTTTGCTCTCTCAGATTCCGCAGGGTTTCCGAAAATGTGATATTCACGAAAAGTTCCCCCCATTTCAGACTATACTTATGATAATTCGACACGGAGAAAAAAGCAATATTTTGGGGTGTGACAATCTGGAACACCCCCTTGTTTTTCCTTCGGCCGATGGCTTAAACTGTTAATAACAGCATGGGGGCTCGCAGACTATATGTCTCGGCACTGCATATCAAAAGGAGGATACGGCCATGTCGAAGGAAGTTGAATATATGACCCCGAAGAAGGAAGCGGACGCGAAGAAGCTGAAGAACGCGATCGATGGTTATAAGTTTGGCAACATCAGCGACAGCCTTGAGACGATCGGCATCATACTGGACAAGGACGGCACGACGCCGAAGAGTGCCGACGCGCCGCGCATCTTTGCGTTGAAGGACGGCAAGGCGGTCACGCTGGAGGAGGGGAACATGAAGATTGGCTCCCCGGCGTTCATCGAAGCGTTGCTCAAGGGGGAGATATTCGCCTATCCCTCCGGCGAGAAGCGGCCCGTTCAGGCGCAGGGAAGATTGAGTGGCGCGACCTTCAGCCTCGATTTCAGCGCACCGCTGGAGATCGGCAAGATACAGAACCTGGACTTCATGCCCCCGGCGGAGCCGGCGCTCGTGCCGGCGCCGAAGTGGTACCACAAGCTGTTCAACTTCATCCCCTCCAACCAGAGAAAGATCGACGATTACAACCGCGCGGTAAAGGCACACAGGAAATGGGAGAAGGAGATGGAGACGTTCGCGAAGGACGTCGAGCAAAAGGCGAAAAACCTGCCGGAGCAGTACAAGGCCGCCCAGGCCATCGACGAGCGGTTCGGCGCGCTGCGCGACGAGAAGTCCATGGCGGCGGACCGGGAGATGAGCGAAACCATCGACCGCGCGTATTGGAAGAAACAGGCAGACATCAAGCAAGAAGAACTCCAAAAGGCGGAGTACGGGATCGAGATCATGACGAACGTGTACGGCAGCCGCCCGCAGCTCCGCGAGGACTGGGTGAAGCGCGGCAAGGGCGGCGAGTACGAGAACAACGGACTGTATACCGAAGAGAGCTTCCGTATGCTGACGTCGGCGACGATCGACCCCGCCAAGGTGGAGATCGGCGGCAAGGCGCTGACCGATCGGGAGTTCGCGACGCTCGCGATGTTCGGCGCCGTGGACGCGGACATCGGCGTCGCGGCGCAGAAGGCGGCGGTGGGGGACCCGTCGGGTGCGATCGAGTTCTTCAAGCAGGCGGGCTATAACGAGAAGCAGGCGAAGCGGATCATCGCCGCGGAAGTGCCTTGCTTACGCGATGAACGGCGGGCGCGCTAAGGCGGCGAAGGCGCTCAAGGCGTACCAAAAGGGCGACAAGGGACCGCTGGCGGAGATCATGGGCCTCGCGGTGAAGACCGCGGGCTCTCAGGCGGGCATCACCGGCGACGAAGGCGTCCACCCCATGGGGAAGCTGGCGGGCGAAATGCTCTCCCTGATGGAGCGCGACCCGGAGCTCAAGGCGATGGCAAAGGCGTCCTTCGAGCGGGAGGAGAAGGAGTTCTGCGCGGGCACGCCCTTCCAGCCGAGAAGCTTTGACGAAATGACGGAGAATATCCAAAAGATGCAAAAATTCTCCGAGGTGCGGGAAAAGGAAATGAAGGCGCTCGCCGGTCTTGCCCGGGCGCGCGCGGAGGGGAAAGAGCTGACCGCCGGGGAGAAGAAGGGCTATCTCCGCGACATTCTGACCGCGAGGCTGGCGGAGGGGATGCGCCAAAGCCAGCTGAAGGCGATCAAGAAGGTGAAGACCTTGAAAGAAAAAGAAAGAGAAGAGAGGGAAGCGGAGCGGGACCCCGCGAAGGCAGAAGCACTGAAGAGAGAGGCGGACCCGAAGGTGGGAACCATGGATTATCAGAAACTCAATGCGTACTGCGATCAGCTGGGCGAAAAGCTCGACGAGATCAACAACCTGGCGGTTTCGACGGGCGGCGGCAGCTCCCTGCCCAGCTCCGCGCCGCTCCTGCTCTCGACGGGCATGGAGTGCCGCGTGGTAAAAAAGCCCGCCATTCTGGATACGGTCGCGGACCCGAAAAAGCTCGCGGAGATCACGCGGACGGCGGATCAGATCATCGAGATGGATCGGCTGGGTGACAAGTCCATGGATTATTTGGTGGAGAACGTGATGAGCGCAAAGTCGGACACCCCGTACAACATGTCCAAGGTCATGGAGGCGGCGGTCAAGGCGCAGGGGATCGACAAAAAGCTCGCGCAGGAGAAGAACAAGAGCGTGGAGCTGAACACCCCGCAGAAGAATAAGCAGTTGGGCGACAAGCAGCCGCAGCCGCAGGCCGCGGTGCCGACGGTTTGAGGAGAAAAGGAGGACGCAGTTATGGCAAGGTATAGGACCGTACAGGAAGTGACGAAGGAGACCATGCAGCTCGCGCAGGAAATCTATGCGCGCAAAAGGATGGCGGCGCCCCTTGAAAAAATCGGCATCCTGCTGGGCGAGGACGGGAAAGTTCCAATGAGCGGCGACGTGCCGCGCGTCTTTGCGATGAAGGACGGCAAGGCTGTCACGCTGGAGGAGGGCGGCATGAAGATCGACTCTCCCGCGTTCATCGAGGCGCTGATGAAAGGGCAGATCTTCGCCTACCCCAACGGGGGGACGGCGCCCGTGCAGCTGAGGGCGAGTGCGAAACAGGATAAGGATATGCCTGAGCCGGAGTTCAGAGTGCAGATTACCGATCCGCTGAGCGCCCCGGACCCCCGGGACAACCTGCGCCCGGAGCCGGCGGCGAAGCCGGCGCCCAAGTGGTACCACAGGGTGTTCAGCTTTATCCCCTCCAACCGCCGCCGCATCGACGAATACACGCAGTATCGGGAGGATCACGCGGCGTGGGAGCAGGAGAAGCAGCAGGCGCAGGAGGAGTACGAGGCGAGCGCCAACAAGGACGAGATCGACGTCATCAGCGCGGCGGCGGAGAAGTTCGGCGCCAAGCGCGACGAGAAGTCCCTCGAGGCGGACAAGGTGATGCAGGAGCAGGTCGACCGGAACGCCATCGACCGCCAGGCGGATCAGATGGAGAGTAGGGAAATCGACGCCGTGGAAAGCGGCATCGAGGTGATGGTCAACATCTACAGCACCCACCCGGAGGCAAAAACGGAGTGGCTGAAGAAATTTCCCACGGACAACAGCGGTTATTACATGAAGGAGGACTTTGACAAGCTGAAGACGCTGAATTTCAACCCGGAAAGGGTGCAGATCGGCGACAAGGCTCTGACCGAGCGGGAGTTCGCGACGATCGCGATGTTTGCCGCCACCAGCGAGGAGATCAGTCTTGAGCAGCAGAAGGTGGCGGTAAACGACCCGGCGCCCTCTATCGACACCCTTCAGAAGGCGGGCTATACGGAGGCGCAGGCGAGGCGCCTTGCCGCCGACGCGAACAACACCAACATCACCGTGGATATGCTGCGCAGGGACAGGCGCCTGTATAAGACCATCGACCCCGCGGCGAACGCCGGCCGCGACCTGGCGATGAAGGCGCTCGCGGTATATCCCGCCAGAAAGGAAGCGCTGGCGGAGATCCTCGGCCGCGCGGTGGTGCATGCCGGTGTGTATGCGGGCCCCACCAGGGACACGGGCGCGCTCGCCGCGGTAAAGCTCGCCGGCGAGATGCTCGACCTGATGGAGCGCGACCCGGAGCTCAAGGAGATGGCAAAGAAGTCCTTTGACCGGCGGGAGCAGGAATACTGCGCGGACTCGCGCATCCCGAGAAAGAAGTTCGACGATCTGGCGGGCGACATCCGGAAGAGGATGAAATTTGAGGAGGTGCGGCAGAAGGGCGTCGAGGGCCGCGTGAAGCTTCTCCGCGCGCGCGCGCAGGGGAGAGAGCTGACCCCCGAGCAGAAAAAGGGCTGTGTCCGCGACATTCTGGCGGCGAACCTGACGGAGGCGCTGCGGCTGAACCAGGTGGGGAAGTCCGAAAGCGAACCGGCGAGCGCGGAGGGGCAGCCCTTCAACGCGAACTCGATGATGAATGAATATTTAAGGCTCATGAAGTTCGAAGCGGGAGGCGGCGGCCTCGGGGCGACGGCGGGCGGCAGCACGATGGCGAGCAGCGCGTCGGCCTTCCTCACATCGGCGCTCCAGCAGCGCGTGGTCAAGACGCCGAACGTCCTGACCACGGTGACGAAGCCGGCGGAGATGGAGAAGATGATGAAGACGGTGGATAAGATTATCGAGGCGGATCACCTGGCCGACAGGTCCGTCGACGATCTGGTCAAAACGGTGGCGAACCCCGAGAACGCCGCGTATGAGAATGACAAGATGATGGACAAGGCGGTCAAGGCGGAGAAGGGCGCGATCGAGGCGCAGAAGCAGACGAATACGCCGGCAAGAGACCTCCAGACCGAAAAGAAGGTCGAGGCGCCTCAGGCCGCGGCGCCCCAGCTCTAAGCCGCGCCGTTGGGCGTCTGAGCGGCACCCGCGCCGAAGGCGGCGGATTGATAGGATGAAAGGGAGGAACCGAGCATGGCGAAAAAGTTCAAAAAACCGGAGCCGGTGAAAAAGGAGACGCTGGAGGCCGCGCTGAAGGATACGTCTTCATTCATTAGCTTTCAGCAGGCACTTCGGGGGCTTGGCATCAAGTTGGAGAAGCCCGGTCAAAAGACGCCGGAAAGCGATGGCGTACCGCGTATCTTCCTGATAAAGGGGGACGATGCGCTTTCGCTGGAGGAGGCGGACGCCCCGGTGGGCAGCCCCGCGTTCGTGGAGGCGCTGCTCAGCGGCCAGATCTTTGCCTTTCCCAACGGAGAACAACGCCCCGTGCAGATGCAGGGAACTCTCGCGGGCGGCAAACTGGTGACGGAACGCAGCGCCCCGATAGAGTACGAGGATCCCCGGGATAGGGACCTGCCCGAAGAGCCGGCAGAGCCGCCGCGACCCAAATGGTACCACAGGCTGTTCGGCTTCCTCCCCGCCAACCGCGCCCGCATCGCCGAACACACGCGCTGGCAGACCGAGCACGCGAAGTGGGAGGAAGAGATCCCGAAGCTGGAGGCGGAGCGGCAGGCGGAATTTCAGCGTCGTCCGCGGCGAGGATGCCTTCAAGGCGGACAGGGAGATGCAGGAGCTGGTCGACAGGGATATGGCCCAGCAGAAAGCGGAGATCATCGAGGAAAGTGACCTCGCGTTCCGGGACTCCGGGATCGACCTCGTGACCGGCCTGTACGGGACCCACCCGCAGTTTCAGGAGAAATGGCGGAAAAAGGACGGCCCTGATGACAGCACGGGCTTTTACACCGAAGAGCAATTCAAAGAGCTGACGACGGCGGACGTCGACCCCGCCGAGGTGAAGATCGGCGGACAGGGTCTGACCGAGCAGGAATTCGCGGCGCTGGCGATGTTTGCCGCCACGAATGAGGAGACCTCCCTCAGACAGCAGAAAAAGGCGGTGAGCGACCCGGCGGGCGCCATCGAAGGCTTCAAGAAGGCGGGCTACACGGAGGCGCAGGCGAAGCGGCTTGTCGCCGACTCGTTCAACAGCTCCTTCACCGTGGATATGCTGCACCAGGACCCACGGGTGTACAAGTATTTCGGCGCGGTGAACGAAGGCCGGGCTCTGGCGGCGGAGGCGCTCAAGGCATACCGGAACGGCGACAAGACGAAGCTCGCGAAGATCCTCGGCCGCGCGGTGGAGCATGGCGGGATGTATGTGGGCGTCAGCGGAGGCAGGGGCGTGCCCGGCATCGCGAAGCTGGGCGGCGAGATGCTTGAGCTGATGGAGCGCGACCCGGAGCTCAGGGACATGGCGAAGCAGTCATTTGAGAAGCGAGAGCGGGCGTACACCGAAAACACGCGCATCCCGCCCCTGAGCTTCGACAAGCTGGTGGAAAACATCCAAAAAATGAAGAAATTTGAAGACCTGAGTCGCAAAGGCTCCGAGCGGCGCGCCGAGATCTTCCGTGCGCGCGCGGAGGGAAAAGAGCTGACAGCCGCGCAGAAAAAGGAATGCCTGCGCGACATTCTGGTCGCGAACATGGCGGAGGCGCTGCGGGTCTTTCAGACGAACCAGTCCGAGAATGAAGCGGCGAGCCCGGCGGAGAAGCCCTTCAACAACGGCGCGCTCACCGAGGAGTATATGAGGATCACCTCGCTCAACCCGCCGCAGGCAGGGATCAAAGGGACGAAGGGAGGCAGCTCGCTGCCGAGCAGCGCGCCGGCATTTCTCATGGGGGCGCTGGGTAAGCGCGTGCTCAAGACGCCGGACGTCATGAGTACGGTGACGGACGAGGCGCAGCTGCAAAAGCTGACGCAAACGGTGGAGCAGATCATCGAGACGGAGCATCTGACCGAAAAGTCCATGGAAGAGCTGGCCAACACCGTGGCGGACACGAGCAGGGATGAAAGGTATAAGCTCGACAATCTGCTGAAGAAGGCGGCCGAGGTGGAGAAGCTCGCGCCCGAGGCAAAGCAGGAGAAGACCGCGCAAAAGACCAGAGAGCAGGAAAAGCTCGCCAAGGAGCAGGAAAAGCTCGCCGCGCCGCGCGGAACAAGAAGTTCCTCGATTGGCTGGGCAAGAAAAATGATTTGACCCAACCTCAGACGGTAAAGGCGGAGCAGTACCTGCTGGACCATCCGAGCGTGCGCGAAGCGGCGAAGAAGATCAACGAGGAGAAGAAGTTCCAGCTGGATATCCCCGAGCCTGTGCAGCCGAAGCCGGAAAAGAAGGCGGAAGCGCCGCAGGCGGCGCCGCAGGGCAACTGAGGCGGAGGAGCCGACTCCCTCAGGCGCTCCCGCAAACGCAAACACAACCATGCCGCCCGACAGGGCGAGGAGGATTTGAGTATGAACAAAAAACACACGATCAAACGCGCGGTGTCGATGGCGCTCGCCACGGTGATGGCGCTCGGCGTGACGCCGCTGCTGCCCGCGCCCAAGGCGGAGGCGGCGGACTTCTCGCTCGGCAGCGGCTTCACCGACCCGACCATCACCGTCGCGACCATGTACTACTGGAAGGAGGGCCTGCCGCCCTACGTCGGGCTCAACGGCGGCAAGACGGAGGGCTCTACCATCGGCGCGGAGTACCCGGTCCACATCACATGGGGCGGCGGGGATTCCGCTCAGTATTTCTTCAACCCGTCGACCGTTGAGATCAAGGACACCAAGAACGGCCGCGTACATCGCGCCTATAACAACCCGAACAAAGTAGACAAATCCGTGGGCTCTGCAACCGTAAACGTCAATAAAGACACCGATGCTCGGCCTCACGGCCTCCCCCCGGGATTTTACGTCCAGTGGCGCGACTATACCTCCAGCGTCTCCTTGTTCAACACGCTGGACATCGCGAAGTCCCTGACGCTCAACGGCGTGGCGGCGAGCATGGACGTGAACACCAACTTATATATGGTGCCCACCGAGGACAGCAGCCATTACGCCTTCGAGATCGGCAGGGGCTCGAACAAGTGGATCGTCGGCGAGCTGCATTGGGACCAGAGAAACCGCGATTCGGTGGGCTATGAGAACAGCGGGGACTGGTACCTCGACACCTTCGACTATGATAAGAATACATGGGTCAGCGCCACCCAAAACGTGCCCGTGCGCGAGGCGGATGTCACCAATATGGAAGGCTACGACGGCTACGAGCAGTTCGATCTGCGGCACAGGACATGGACATTCAGCGAGAACAGCGGGAAATACAGCATCGGCACCGACGGCACCGCCTCGTGGTACGTTCAGGACTGGAAGTCCTCCAGTCAGACAGACTGGAGAAATCGTACCAAAGACTGGGTGAACAGCAAGATCTGGGACTGGACGGAGTTGTGGCTTTCGCATGAATACCATTTCGGCAATCCCTCCTGCCTGGAGACCTGGGGCGGCTATAATGGCGACTGGAGCCACTCGCAGGCGAATAGCGACGGGCGTTATTTGTTCCGCGTCTTCTACGGCGAGCCGAACCTCGTCAGCTTTATCCAGACCGACACCAGGGTGCAGGACGGGCAGGTCGTGAACCTCGACGGCCCCATCGTCATCGGGCAGAACGCCACCGTCACGGTCGAGGAAGGCGGCGTGCTGGTCGTGTCCGGCTGGGTGATGAACGGCGGCTACATCATGGTCAAGCCCGGCGGCATGCTGATCGTGCAGGATCAGGAGCGGCTGGACGGCACCCATCAGTACGGCGTCATCAACTGCTATAAGCAGACGCCGAACAGGACCAACGGCAGGATCTCCTGCGACGGCATCATGATCGTCAACCGCGAC
>CAJOFI010000103.1:0-4825 GCA_905233595.1 uncultured Oscillospiraceae bacterium
CCTGTTCGAGGTATTTCTCCATCGCCTCCTCGCCGCAGAGGGCGAGGCGCTCGTCCTGGTCGGGCGCGGGGTGGCTGAAATCGAGGCAGGCCTCCGACAGCCGCGCGCGAAGCTCGCGCATGATTCTTTCGGCGTCGCCGCCGGGCAGATCCATCTTCGTCACGAACACGAAGCAGGGCAGGCCGCTTCGCCGCAGCAGCCGCCAGAGCGTCTCGGTGTGCGCCTGCACCCCGTCCGTGCCGCTGATGACGAGCAGGGCCGCGTCGAGCGCCTGCAGCGTCCTCTCCGTCTCGGCGGCGAAGTCCACATGCCCGGGCGTGTCGAGCAGCGTCAGCTCCCTCTCCCCAAGCGGAAGCAGCGCCTGCTTGGAGAAGATCGTAATGCCCCGCTCCCGTTCGAGGCTGTGCGTGTCGAGGAAGCTGTCGCGGTGATCCACGCGCCCCAGCTTTTTCAGTTTTCCCGATCGGTACAGCAGCGCCTCGCAGAGCGTGGTCTTGCCCGCGTCCACATGGGCGAGGATGCCGAGTACCGCGTGTTTTCCTTTTGTCATGGATGGTATTGTAACAGCTTCTCCCCCGAGAATCAACATCCGATTTACATAACGCGTCACCTTTGCGCAAATAATTTGAAAACTTTTTTGTGTTTCCGTCTACCATTTTTGTAAAAGCTATGATATAATTGCTTGTCAAATTGCAACTTGCTGCTCATATGAGGAGGATAGAATAGATGAAAAAGATCCTTGTTCTGGAGGATGAAGCCAATATCCGCAGCTTCGTCGTCATCAACCTGCGCCGCAGCGGCTACGAGCCCATCGAGGCTACGTGCGGCAGTGAAGCGCTGGAGAAGCTCAAGGTCAACCCCGATATCTGTCTGGCTCTGCTGGACGTGATGCTGCCCGAGCCGGATATCGACGGCTTCGAGGTCTGCCGCCGCATCCGCGCCTCCGGCTCGCGCATGGGCATCATCATGCTCACCGCCAAGAGCCAGGAGATCGACAAGGTGACCGGGCTCATGACCGGCGCGGACGACTACGTGACCAAGCCCTTCTCCCCCGCCGAGCTCACTGCCCGCGTGGACGCGCTGGTGCGCCGCCTGGGCGTGGACGAGGACGAGAAGGCCAACACCGAGATCACGAGCGGCCCCTTCCTGCTCAACACCCGCAACCGCACGCTCGAGAAGAACGGCCAGCGCCTCAAGCTCACGCAGATCGAGTATCTGCTGATGAAGCTCTTCATCGAGAACCCCGGCAAGGCCCTGAGCCGGGAGGACATTCTCGCCTGCGTCTGGGGGAAGGATTTCTCCGGGGAGCTCAAGACCGTGGACGTGAACATCCGCCGTCTGCGCATCAAGATCGAGTCCGACCCCACCGAGCCGGAATACCTCACCACCGTCTGGGGCTACGGCTACAAGTGGGGATACTGAAAAAGTGAAGAGTGAAAAGTGAAGAGTGAATCGTTGTGGTGTCCCCTTCGGGGACGGATTATAATTACAATACGTCGCGAAGCGACACCTTAACTTTTCACTTTTCACCATTCACTATCTATATTTGTGGGTTTTACTATGTTCAAAAGTCTAAAGCTGCAACTCATGATCTCCGGCGTGGCTTGTCTGGGGCTTTTGCTGCTGGCGGTATGGCTCATTACGCGGCATTATCTCTATACGGCCATCGCGGTGCTGGTGATCGTGTGCATGTACATCATTCTGGTGATCCTCTGGTTCTGGCGCTACGTGTCCGACCCGCTGGTGAGGCTCACCCGCTTTGCAAATCACATCGCCCAGGGCAGCTACGGCAGCCGGCTGGAGATCAGCGGCGACAACGAGATCGGCCGCCTCACCGACCAGATCAACGAGATGTCCGAGAAGGTGGCGCTCGCGGACAAGGCGCGCACCGACTTCATCTCCCAGGTCTCGCACGAGCTGAGAACGCCCCTGACCGCCATCACCGGCTGGGCGGAGACCATCGCCTATGACGAGGCGGTGCAGGGTGACTCCCTGCGCGGCATCCACATCATCTCCCGCGAGGCCGAACGGCTCACGGGCATGGTCAAGGAGCTGCTGGAGTTTACCCGCATCCAGGACGGGCGCTTCAATCTGCGCGTCGAGCTCATCGATATCGCCGCCGAGCTGGAGGACGCGATCTTCACCTACGGCGAGCTGATGCGCCAGGCGGGCATCGAGGTCAGCTACACCGAGCCGCCCACCGAGATCCCGCTCATCCCCGGCGACTCCGAGCGGCTCAAGCAGGTGTTTTTGAACCTCTTCGACAACGCCATGACCCACGGCGGCGAGGGCAAGCGGATCGACGTGAACCTTGCCGCAGACCCCGAGGGCGTACATATCACCGTGCGCGACTACGGCCACGGCATCCCCGAGGCGGAGCTGCCCCACGTCAAGGAGAAGTTCTACAAGGGCAGCTCGAAAAACCGGGGAACGGGCATCGGCCTTGCCGTGTGCGACGAGATCGTGACGCGCCACGGCGGCAGGCTCGACATCGTGAACGCCGCCGGCGGCGGCTGCCAGGTCACCGTGACCCTGCCCTACGGCTCCCCCTGATTTGAGTGGCCAGCGGTCGGTGGTCAGCGAGCGGTACCCCTCCGGCGGAGCTGTCAAGGCCGATCTCCCGCGAGGCCGTGACTGAGAGGGCAAATTTCGATCCGCCGCGAAGCGGCACCATCATTTATCATTCGTTATTCCTTATTCGTTTTTCATTTCCAAAGGAGAATCCCTATGTCAGAAAACAACAGCTGCGCCTTTCGCACTTCCATCGGCGGGCAGGCGCTGATCGAGGGCATCCTCATGCGCGGGCCGCTCAAGCAGGCCATCGTCTGCCGCACCGAGGACGGCCTTGTGGAAAAGGTGGAGCCTCTCAAGTTCGTCAAGGACAAATACCCCGTGCTCGGCCTGCCCTTCATTCGCGGCTGCGCGATCTTTTTAAGCTCCATGGTCAACGGCATGAAGGCGCTGAGCTACTCGGCAAGCCTCGTCCCGCTCGAGCAGCAGGGCGAGCCGGACAAGCTCGACAAATGGATCGAGGAGCATTTTCCCGCCGAGCAGGCGCAGAAGCTCATTATCGCGGTCGCCGTGGTGCTGGGGCTTGCCCTGTCGGTGACGCTCTTCGTGTTCCTGCCCGCGCTGCTCGTGGGTTGGATCAAGCCCCTCACCCGGAGCTTTCTCGTGCGCAATCTCTCCGAGGGCGCCTTCAAGGTCGCGATCCTGCTGGGATACATGAAGCTCGTGTCGATGACGGGGGACGTCAAGCGCCTCTTCTCCTACCACGGGGCGGAGCACAAGACGATCTACTGCTACGAGCACGGAAAGCCCCTTACGGTGGAGAACGTGCGCCCCGAGAGCCGCTTCCACCCCCGCTGCGGCACGAGCTTTCTGCTGGTCGTGGTGCTGGTGAGCGTGCTCGTCAACTCCGTCGTGCGCGTGTCGAACACCTTTGCGCGCGTGGGCTGGCACCTGCTGCTCCTGCCCATCGTGGTGGGCATCAGCTATGAGATCAACCGCTGGTGCGGCGCGCACGACAACTGGCTCTCCGCCGTCCTCTCCGCCCCCGGCAAGTGGCTGCAGCGCATCACCACCAACGAGCCGGACGACAGCATGATCGAGTGCGCCATCCGCGCGATGGAGCTCGTGATCCCCGAGGAAAAGGGCTCCGATCTCTGGGGAAGCTGATTATTGTATCGTCGCGCAGCGACACCATAATTATTCATTATTCAGTATTATTAGAGAGACACACGATGAAGACATACAACGAGCTTTACCTCTCCACGCGAAATCTCCTGCGGCAGCGGGGCGTGGAGGGCTTCAATCTGGAGGCGCGGCTGCTGGTGGCGCAGGCGGCCGGGAAGACGCCGAACGAGCTATTGCGCGACATGAACCTCTACACCACCGACGCGGTGGAGAAAAAGGTGCTGGACTATACCGCGCGGCGGTGGGAGTTCTACGGCCTGCCCATGATCGTGACGCCGGACGTGCTGATCCCCCGGATGGACACGGAGCTCATGGTGGACACCGCGAAGGCTCTCCTCACCGGGCGCAAGATGGACGCGCGCATCCTCGACCTCTGCTGCGGCAGCGGCTGCATCGCCTGCGCCATCGGGCACGAGCTGCCCGCGACGCGCCTTGTGGCGGTGGACATCAGCGCGAGCGCCATCGAAGTGTGCCGCCGCAACGTGGCGCTCAACCGGCTCATCTCCCGCGTGATCTGCATGCAGGCCGACGCCACCTCCTCCCCGCCGCTGAGCCTCGGGAAGTTTGACATGATCGTCTCCAACCCACCCTACATCGAGAGCGCCGAAATTCTGACGCTCGATCCCTCCGTGCGCGACTTTGAGCCGATCTGGGCGCTCGACGGCGGAGAGGACGGGCTGCGCTTCTACCGGGGCATCCTCAAGTATTGGCGGCAGCTCCTCAAGCCCGGCGGCTACCTGCTCTTTGAAGTGGGCGAGGGGCAGAGCGAGGCCGTGAAGGACATGATTCTCGCCGCGGGCTTCGCCTCCGCCGAGACGCGCAAGGACACCCTCGGCGTCGAGCGCGTCGTGATCGGCAGGATGTACGGCGAGGACAGTGAGCTTTACACTGGTTTTTGAGTTACCGATTGAAAAAAGGAGCAGATAAAAAATGGCCGAAAAGAAAAAGGTTTCTCCGATCCCGGCTCCCATCTCCGACAAGAAGAAGGCGCTGGAGACCGCGATCGCAAAGATCGAGAAGGACTACGGCAAGGGCACGATCATGCGCCTGGGCGACGATATTTCCGTGAACGTGGAGGCGCTGTCCACTGGCTCGCTGTCGCTGGATCTCGCGCTCGGCATCGGCGGCG
>CAJOFI010000103.1:4843-7642 GCA_905233595.1 uncultured Oscillospiraceae bacterium
CCTCCGGTAAGACCACGCTTGCGCTGCACGTGGTCGCCTCCGCGCAGAAGGCGGGCGGCGACGCGGCCTACATCGATGTGGAGCACGCGCTCGAGCCGGCTTACGCCCGCGCCCTGGGCGTGGACATCGACAGCCTGCTCATCTCCCAGCCCGACACCGGCGAGCAGGCGCTGGACATCGCCGAATCTCTGGTGCGCTCCGGCGCGATCGACGTGCTGGTGGTGGACTCCGTCGCCGCGCTGATCCCCCGCAGCGAGCTGGAGGGCGAGGTGGGCGACACCGTGGTCGGCGCGCTGGCGCGGCTGATGAGCCAGGCCATGCGCCGTCTCGCGGGCGCGATCTCGAAGAACAACTGCACCGTCATCTTCATCAACCAGCTGCGCCAGAAGATCGGCGTCATGTACGGCAACCCCGAGACCACCCCCGGCGGCCTCGCGCTCAAGTACTACGCCTCCGTGCGCATCGACGTGCGCCGTATCGAGACGCTCAAGGTCAACGGCGAGATGATCGGCAACCGTACCCGCGCCAAGATCGTCAAAAACAAGGTCGCGCCCCCCTTCCGCGAGGCGGAGTTCGACATCATGTACGGCGAGGGCATCTCCCGCGTGGGTGAGATCATCGACCTCGGCGTGAAGCTGGAGATCATCGACAAGGCCGGCGCGTGGTTCACCTGCAACGGGCAGCGCTTCCAGGGGCGCGACGCGGTGAAGGAGTATCTGATGAACGACGAAGCCGCGCGCGACAAGATCGAGAGCGAGATCCGCGCCAACGCCGCGAAGCTCATGTCCCCGCAGTCCCGCAAGGCGGCGGAGGCCTCCGGCCGCATCGCCCCCACCCCGGCGGTGGACGTCTCGGCGGCGGACTTCGACCTTGATTAAAAGGGCTTGTGAATTCAGGGGCACTCGCGTTTATTGCCTTTCGAGGCGAAAAATCAGAGGGGCGTTCCCCTCTGAACGTCCCTTTCATATTATACGTTACAAGGAACTGTTTGTATGAAGATCACCGCTCTGCGGCAGACCTCGACTGACCGCGTGACGGTCACGCTCGAGGACGAAAGCGAGGTAAAAAGCTCCCTCGGCGCGGTGAGCTTGCGCTCTTCCGGCGCGATTCCGCGCGTTCCCTCGCCCGGGACAGGGCGCTGGAGCTCGTCTCCCGCCGCCGCATGAGCCGGAAGGAGCTGCGCGATAAGCTTTTGCAAAAGGGCGAAAGCGAGGACGCCGCCGATTTTTCCGTCGCCTGGCTCACGGATCACGGCTTTCTAAACGACGAGAGCTACGCCGCCGCCGTCGCGCGGCACTACGCGGCGAAGGGCTACGGCGCGGGCAGAGTGCGCGCGGAGCTGAGCCGCCGGGGCATAGCGCGCGAGCAATGGGACGACGCGCTGCTTAAGATGCCCGAGAGCGACGCGAAGCTGGAGCAATTCATCTCCGCCCGCCTGAAAGACCCGGAGGATCGGGACGCCGTGCGCAAGGTCAGCGCCGCGCTCTTTCGCCGGGGCTACGACTGGGAGGAGATCCGCACGGCGCTGCGCCGCTATACCGACAACATAGAGGAAGACTGATGGAGAAAACCTTTGCCATGATCTCTCTTGGCTGCGCCAAGAATCTGGTCAACAGCGAGCAGATGCTCTACCTTCTCGACGAGGCCGGCTTCACGCTGGTGCCCGAGCCGGAGGGGGCGGATCTCGCGATCGTGAATACCTGCGGCTTCATCGACGCCGCGAAGAGCGAGGCCATCGACAACATTTTGCAGATGGCGGAGCTCAAGAAGGAGGGCAGGCTGGGCGGTCTGATCGTCACGGGCTGTCTGAGCGAGCGCTACAAGGATTCGATCCTGGAGGAGCTGCCGGAGATCGACGCCGTGCTCGGCGTCGGGAGCTTCGGGGACATCGTGGGCGCCGCCAACGCGGTGCTCGCGGGGCGCGGCGCAAGCCTCTTCGGCGATAAAAACGCCCCCGTGGAGGAGATCTCCCGCATCGTGTCCACCGGGTCGGGCTGGGCTTACCTGCGCATCGCGGAGGGCTGCAACAACTTCTGCGCCTTCTGCGCGATCCCCTACATCCGGGGGCACTACCGCTCGAGAAGGCTCGAAAACGTCGTCGCGGAGGCAAGGGAGCTTGCCGCCCACGGCGTCCGGGAGCTCATCGTCATCGCGCAGGACATTACGCGCTACGGCACCGATCTCTACGGGAAACGCTGCCTTGCGCAGCTCTGTAAGGAGCTTTCGCAGATCGAGGGCATCGAGTGGATCCGGCTCCACTACCTCTACCCCGATCAGTTCGACGACGAGCTGATCGACGAGATCGCGCAAAACGATAAGATCGTCAAATATCTGGATATCCCCATCCAGCACATCAATAACGCAATCCTGAAGCGCATGAACCGGCGCGGCACCGGGGACGAGATCCGCGCGCTGTTTCGCACTCTGCGCGAGCGCATCCCGGGGCTGGTGCTCCGCACGAGCCTCATCGCGGGGCTTCCCGGCGAGGGCGAAAAGGAGTTTGAAGAGCTCTGCGCCTTCTTGAAGGAGGCGCGCATTGAGCGCGTCGGCGTCTTCCCCTTCTCCCCCGAGGAGGGGACGCCCGCCGCCGCCATGGCGCACGTGGACGCGGAGGAGGCGCAGCGCCGCGCCGACCTCATCATGGAGCTGCAGGCGCCGATCATGGACGATTTCTGCCAGCGCTTCGTGGGGCAGACGCTCCGCGTGCTGGTGACCGATTACGACGAGGAGAGCCAGCAGTGGGTCGGGCGCAGCTACGCCGACTCCCCCGACATCGACGGCGAGGTGTACTTTGAGGGC
>CAJOFI010000103.1:7826-14690 GCA_905233595.1 uncultured Oscillospiraceae bacterium
GGCTACGTTGCCCGGCACTATCACCAGATCACCAACTTCGGCAAGTTCATGGACCCTCTGGCCGACAAGGTGCTGGTCATGGCGGCGATGTGCTTTTTCGTCGAGCGCGGGCGCATGCCCGGCTGGGCGCTGGCCGTGGTGCTGCTGCGGGAATTCGCCGTCTCCGGGATGCGCCTTGTCGCCGTGGAGCAGGGGCGCGTGATCGCCGCAGGCTGGTCGGGCAAGGTGAAGACCGCCGCGACCATGGTCTGCCTGTGCCTGATGCTGCTCTTCCCCGCCCCCGGCCTCGCCGACTCCGCGCCGGACTTCGCAGCGCAGCTCGGCACCTGGGTCATTCTGATCACCACCGTCTATTCCGGCGCAGAATATTTCTATAAAAACCGCGACGTGTTCAAGAACGTCGAGTAAGGAGGAAGCTATGTATCTCTATAACTCCGCCAGCCACAAGAAGGAGCTTTTCGTGCCCCGCCCACATCGGGAACCTGCGCTCCTACATCATGGAGGACGCGCTGGAGAAGTATCTGCGCTACGCGGGCTACAACGTCAAGCGCGTCATGAACATCACAGACGTGGGGCATCTGACCTCCGACGCCGACGAGGGCGAGGACAAGATGCTCAAGGGCGCAAAGCGCGAGCATAAGAGCGTCATGGAGATCGCGAAGTTCTACACCGACGCCTTCTTTGCCGACTGCAAGAAGCTCAACATCAAGACCCCCGACGTGGTGGAGCCCGCCACGGGGCTGGTGGATTTCTACATTGAGATCATCCAGCGCCTGATGGAAAACGGCCACGCCTACTTTGCGGGCGGCAACGTCTACTTTGACACCTCCACCATGGAGCGCTACTACGTCTTCAACGACTTTAACGCGGGCGATCTGGACGTCGGCGTGCGCGAGGGCGTGGAGGAGGACAGCAACAAGCGCAACAAGAACGACTTCGTGCTCTGGTTCACCAAGTCCAAGTTCGAGGATCAGGCGCTCAAGTGGGACTCCCCCTGGGGCGTGGGCTATCCCGGCTGGCACATCGAGTGCTCCGGCATCGCGCTCAAGCACTTCGGTGAGGATCTGGACATCCACTGCGGCGGCATCGACAACGCCTTCCCCCACCACACCAACGAGATCGTGCAGAGCGAGGGCTACCTCGGGCACAAGTGGTGCAGCTACTGGGTGCACGTGTCCCATCTGCTGGTGGCTTCGGGCAAAATGTCCAAGTCCAGCGGCGAATTTCTGACCGTGTCGCTGCTGGAGGAGAAGGGCTTCGACCCGCTTGCCTACCGCCTCTACTGCCTGCAGAGCCACTACCGCAAGAGCCTCATGTTCTCCTGGGAGATCATGCAGAACGCGCAGGTGACCTACAACAAGCTCATCTCCCGCGTCGCGGCGCTCAAGCCCGGGGACGGGGAGCTCGACCAGGCCGCCGTGGAGGCGCTTAGGGCGAAGTTCTGCGCGGGGCTTGACAACGACCTCAACACCTCCCTCGCCGTCACGGCGCTCTACGACGTGCTCAAGTACAAGACCAACGACGCCACGAAGCTCTACGTCCTCGGCGATTTTGACCGGGTGCTGGGTCTGGCGCTGCTTGAAAAGGGCGCAAAGAAGCGCGAGGAGCTCAGGAAGCAGGCCGTCACGGCAGGCGAGTTCACGATCATCTCCGAATCCGGCGAAGCCGACGCCGAGGTCGAGGCGAAGATCCGCGCCCGCCAGGACGCGAAGAAGGCCAAGAACTTCGCGGAGGCCGACCGCATCCGCGACGAGCTCAAGGCCGCCGGCATCGAGCTGACCGACATCCCGCACGGCGCGAAGTGGAAGCGCCTGTGATCAGTGGCCAGTGGTCAGTGGTCAGTGGCCGTTAAAGCAAATATGAATCAAGGGGATGTGAAAAACGCATCCCCTTTCTTTTGAGTATTGAGGAAGCCGTTTAAGTTGTTGACAAAGGGATACGCATCTCAAGAGCATCCCGCCTTTAAGCAGCGGCAAAAGTTCCGAAATGCTCTCAAAACTCAAAACTCACGACTCAAAACTGGGGCTGTGATAAAACTCACAGCCCCGTTTTTTATAGAAGGGAGACTACCATGCTTTCAGCCGAAAAGCAGGCGATGGCCGAATTCATTGACGGGCACGCCGCGTATTTTGAAGACGTCGCGGACGCGATCTGGGCGCATGCCGAATTGAGCCTCAAGGAGTACGCCTCCGCCGCGCTGTATATCCGGAAGCTCAGGGAGCTGGGCTTTGCCGTGACCGAGAAGCTCTGCGGCATCGAGACCGCCTTTTGCGGCTCCTACGGCAGCGGGCGTCCGGTGATCGGCATTTTGGGCGAGTTTGACGCGCTCTCGGGGCTGAGCCAGAAGGCGGGGGAGACCTCGCACGATCCGCTCGTCCCCGGCGGGAGCGGGCACGGCTGCGGGCACAATCTGCTCGGCGCGGGCTCACTGGCCGCGGCGGCGGCGGTGAAGACCTGGCTGGAGAAGAGCGGGAAGCCCGGCACGGTGATCTTCTACGGCTGCCCCGGCGAGGAGGGGGGCGCTGCCAAGGCCTACATGGCGCGCGAGGGGCTGTGGAAGCAGCTCGACGCCGCGCTCTGCTGGCACCCCAGCGACGCAAACCAGACCATGACCGGCACGAACAACTCCTGCCTCCAGGTGCTCTACAAATTCTCCGGCATCCCGGCGCACGCGGCGGGCGACCCCTTCAACGGGCGCAGCGCGCTCGACGCGGTGGAGCTGATGAACGTGGGCGTGCAGTTTTTGCGGGAGCACATGACGCCCGATTGCCGCATCCACTACGCCATCACCGACGCGGGCGGCGTCTCGCCGAACGTGGTGCAGGCGAAGGCCTCGGTGCTGTACATGGTGCGCGCCAACAAGGTGGCCGACTCCGTGAAGCTCCAGGCGCGGGTGGACGACATCGCCAGGGGCGCGGCGCTCATGACCGGGACGAGCTTCGAGCGCGTCTTCATCGACGGCACGGCGGAGCTTCTGCCCAACTTCGCCATCGAAAAGGCGCTCTACGCGAATATGGAGGCCGTCGGCGTCCCGCGCTTTGACGCGGAGGACACCGCCCTCGCCGCCGCGCTCAAAAAGACCTACCCCGGCAGCGGCATCGACGGCATCAAGGGCGCGAGGGAGGACGCCGCGATCCGCAGGCAGGTGCTGGCGCTCTCGGAAAACGGCACGAAGCCGATCAACGACTTTCTCACGCCGCGCTATTCCTCCACCACCTTTTCCCCCGGCAGCACGGACGTGGGCGACGTGAGCTGGCTGACCCCCACCTCGCAGATCGAAGCCTGCTGCTGGCCGGCGGGCGTGCCGGGGCACTCCTGGCAGATCGTCGCCTGCGGCAAGAGCGGCCTTGCGCACAAGGGCATGCTCTTCGCGGCAAAGACCCTCGCCGCCACGGCGCTCGATCTGATGACGGACGCGGCGCTGCTGGACGCGGCGAAGGCAGAGTTTCACGAGCGCAGCGCAAGCGGCTACGTCTGCCCCATCGAACCGGACGCCGTCCCCATTGCGATCTGATTAGGCCGTTAGGCATTGGGCATTGGACGCGAACTCCCAGGCGCTACATTGGCACTCTCGAATAGAGAGTGCCAATGTTCATATATCGTTCACACAATCATGTATATTTGTTCATAATTGCGCGGTATATTATATACACGATGAAGCGAGAGAAATGAAAGCTTTGTCGAGAAGAATAAAACCGTGTCAGGTTTCAGCCCTTCGCGTCATTCTGAGCGCAAGCGAAGGATCTCGCGGGTCAACGCGAAAACGACGGAATGGCACAGGCTGAACGAGTACAAACCGCGTAAGGAACTGTGCAGAAATAAATTGTGCAAAGATGGCGTAGGATTTTTCGCCTGTAGCGAGGCGGAAAATCGCAGGAATACTTTGTGTATTTCAAGATCGGAACAGTTCCTAATCAAAAAAATTGGAGGTATAGATGATGTTTGAACTGATTCCTTTTGGTGGCCACAGAGCTTCTGTTTATGACCCGTTCCGCGCTTTCGATGAGATGGAGCGCAGCTTCTTCGGCGAGAATCGCGGCAGCGCGCTGTCCGCCTTCCGCACCGACGTGCGCGATACCGGCGACGCCTACCGGCTCGACGCCGAGCTGCCCGGCTTCAAGAAGGAGGACATCAAGATCGACGTGGAGAACGACGTGCTCACCATCAGCGCCGAGCGCAAGCTGGAAAACGACGAGAACAAGCACAACTTCGTCAAGCGCGAGCGCTTCTACGGCTCTTACAGCCGCAGCTTTGACGTCTCCGGCATCGAGGTCGATCAGATCGAGTGCGCGTACAACGACGGCGTCCTGACCCTGACCATGCCCAAGAAGGTCGAGACCGCGCCCGCCAGCCGCCGCCTTGAGATCAAGTGATTTCCCGCAAAAAGGGGCATTGAAAAAACGGTGTTTTTTCAATGCCCCTTTTTTGCGGTTTTCAGTTTTCAGGGGATGCGGTAAAGCTGCGGATACGCGGTCTGAAAACTGATGACACAGTCCCTTTTTTCGTGTATAATCCCAAGGGAGAGGAAGTGCTGAGATGATATTTGATACCCATGCCCATTATGACGACAAGGCTTTTGACGCGGATCGGGAGACGGTGCTGCGCTCGGCGCGGGAGAGCGGCGTCGGGCTGATCCTTGACCCGGGCTGTGACGTCGAGAGCAGCCGCGCGGCGCTGCGCCTGGCGGAGGGGCACGAGTTCGTCTATGCCGCGGTGGGCATCCACCCGGAGGAGCTGGACTGCTGGGGCGAGGAAGCGCTTGCGGAGCTCCGCGAGCTGGCCGAGCACCCGAAATGCGTCGCCATCGGGGAGATCGGCCTGGACTATTACTGGGACGACAGCCGCAAGCAGGAGCAGAAGCTGCTCTTTCGCTGGCAGCTCGAGCTTGCGCTGGAGCTGGATAAGCCCGTTATCGTGCACGACCGGGAGGCGCATGGGGATTGCATGGACATCGTGCGGGACTATCCGGCGCTTCGCGGGGTGTTCCACTGCTATTCGGGCAGCGCCGAGATGGCGAAGGAGCTTCTCAAGCGCGGCTGGTATCTGGGCTTTGACGGCCCCGTGACCTACAAGAACGCCCGCAAGACCCTTGAGGTGCTGGAGCTTTGCCCGCTCGAGCGCATCCTCATCGAGACGGACAGCCCCTACATGAGCCCCGTCCCCATGCGCGGCAAGCGCAACGACTCGCGCAACCTGCGCTTTGTTGCGGACAAGCTCGCCGCGTGCAAGGGCGTCACGCCGGAGGAGATCGAGCGCGTCACGATGGAAAACGGCTGCAGGCTCTTCGGCATCGCCCGGCCGGAATGATCCGGCTCAAACGAACAGGACGCGGGCGGGCGCGCGGCGATCCGTCGCCGGGAAGAGGAAAATGTTTCAAAATAAATACATTGCGTTTTCTGCTTTACCGTGTTAACATGAACACGCAAGATCATGATATTAACAATGGAGGTATAATTCGTGAAAAAGAATCTTTTCAAGCTCCTGTCCATGGCGCTCGTCGTGTGCATGGTGCTGAGCCTCGGCGGCACCGCGTTCGCGGACGATCTGACGAGCGGCGACAAGAGCAAGGTGCAGTGGAGCGGCACCGACATCGACTACACCCCCGGCGACGGCGAAGTGAACATCCAGTGGGTGAACGAAGGCGTCTCTATCAATAACGATACGGATAACGATGCTTCGATCACTGTAAACGGCAACGTAACGCAAAGTGGAAGCGGAACGATGACATATGTCGTCGCAGTTTATTCTGAGTCCTTCGGCACAGGCGAAAGCTCCATTGTCGTGAACGGCAACGTAAAGGCGGAAAACGTTAATGGGCCTTCATACGGCGTATATACTGATAGTCAAGACGGAAATGCAAGTTCGGAAATCAATGGCAACGTAGACGCAAGCTCCACGGATGGTGGTGTATGCGCAGTTTATCTTGGAACGAGAGAAGCAGGCAGCGCGAAAGCCCAGCTCAACGGTGACGCAACTGCCGCTTCCACGAATAACGAAGCATACGCAGTTTGCGTAAATGCGAACGGTGACGGCGAAGTGAATGCCGAGATCAGCGGTGACGCAACTGCCGCTTCCACCAAATTCAAAGCATACGCGGTTTGGGTATCTTTGCATAATAACAGCAAAGTGAATGCCGAGATCAGCGGTGACGCAACTGCCACTTCCACCGAAGACGATGCATATGCGGTTTACGTTGAAGGATATGATAACAGCGAAACGAACGTTCAGGTTCAGGGCAGCGCCTCCGCCGAGGGCAAAGATTACGTTGCGGGTATTTACGTGGAAGGTTATGGTGAATCAACGTCCAACGTCACGGTAGGCGGTGACGTGTCGAGCAGCGGAGATGGCGCTTGCGTTTATTTTGATACCAATACCGCGAAGATCAATCTCGTGATCGGCGGCACGCTCAAAAACAGCAGCGAGTATGAGCAGGAAGCTCCGCTTTATGTGGCAGCATGTTGGGATAACGAGGAAGACGAGAAGAATCTCGGCGTGACCGTCTGGCAGATCGAGCCGAGCCAAAACGGGGACTATCTTCTGTGTGAAAACTATGGCGACCTCGACGAGGAAACCGTTGCCAATGCGATCCTGTCCGCCATCAACTACATCATCAAGACCAACGACGAAGAGGGCAAATCCAGCCTGGAGGGCGTGACCGAGGTCGCGGGCTATCAGACCGCCCACGAGGGCGACACCGTCACCGTCAGGGCGGCGGAGGGCTACACCCTCAACAGCGTGAAGAACGACGGCAAGGAGATTGAGCTTGTCAAGCAGGCCGACGGCAGCTACACCCTCTTCGTGCCCGTGGGCGGCGGCGTGAACCTGATTCTCGACCTGAGCGCCATCGTCGCCGAGAATCCTGAG
>CAJOFI010000104.1:0-7161 GCA_905233595.1 uncultured Oscillospiraceae bacterium
GGGTCACGATGGCCTTGGTCTCCGCCGACTCCGGGGCGGTTTTGAGGATCGGCTCGGCCATCTCGAGAATGGGCTTGATCTGCGCGGCCGTGAGCGCGACGCCGCTGAGCGCCGAAAAGGCCGCGAGCACCGTGCCGTAGGCGGCGTTGAAGGCGATGTATTCCGAGGGGCTCACGCCGCTCTTGACCGCGAGGGCGTAGAGCAGCATCGTCCCCAGCAGGGAGATCGCCGTGCCGATCACGCCGCTGATCCTGAGCAGCAGCGGCGGGTCATAGTGCAGCCTCGCCGTCTCGGCGTAGGACTGCGCCCACCTGGCAAAGGCGCGCTTCTCCGCCCCGGCGAGCTTGATCTTCTGCACGCCGGTAATCAGCGCGTAGCTGAGCCCCATGTCCTCGGCCTCCAGCTCCATCGCCCGCCTGCTCACGCGCATCTGCGCAAGCGAGGTCACGACGCTCAGCGTGAAGGTCGCGGCGATGATGGCAAGCGCCGGGGCGACGAGCGCGGGCGCGAAGCGGAAGATCTGCGTGACGTACAAAAGGCTCATCAGAGAGCTCAGCCCCAGGGAGAAGACGTTTCCGAGCAGCAGCGAGCAGAGCTGGTTCACCGCGCCGAGGCGGCTCGAGAGCTCGCCGGAGGCGTACTCCCGGAAGAAGCGGGGCGGCAGGTTCATGACCCGCGCCATCATCGCCGCCTCCACCGAGAGAGAGGTTTTGATCTCGAGCCTGCCCATCACGAGCGAGCGCACCGCGCCGATAAGAAGCGACGACACCGTGCTGCACGCGAGAAAGACCGCCGCGCCGAGCAGGATCGGCGTGCTCCCGCTCTCGAGCACGAAGCCGGTGAGCGCCCTCGTCACGCGGGGCATGAGCATGCCTGTCAGCGTCGCGAGCAGCGTGAGCAGGACGATGAGCACGTAGTCCGACGCGCTCAGGCAGTTTTTCATGTAGAGCATCAGCTCGGGGATGCCCAGCGCCTTCTGGGGCAGGGGGCGGTAGAAGCAGAAGGCGTCGGGCTGGAGCTGCCGCGCGTTTTCGGCGTTCAGCTTCACGCTCTTCCCCGTGTCCACGTCGCGGAAGACGTAGCCCGAAAAGGGCTGCGGCAGCAGCGCGACGGCAAGCCCGTCCTCCGCCCGGAAGGCGAGCACGGGGCCGAAGGCGTCCCTGTACCAGCCCTCCTCCAGGCGGATCGCGCGGCGCGCGATCCCGTGGGGGCGCAGGCAGAATTCAAGCTGCTCGTCCAGCTCCCGGACGTTTTCCGGGATCTCGGCGGGCTTGAAGCGGTAGTATTTGAGGATCTCGTCGATGGCGGCCTTCGACGGAGGCCATGCGGAAAATGGAGTCTTCAAAAAGCTCCTGGTCGTTCTGCTTTCGCTGGCGGATCTGTTCGTCAAACCAACCCAATTTCCACACCTCCCTCAGTCGTTGCTGACAAGCTCGGCATACACGCCGCCTTTGGCGTAGAGCTCGTCATGCGTGCCGCGCTCGACCACCTGCCCGTGATCGAGCACGATGATCTCGTCTCAGTCGCGGATGGTGGAGAGGCGGTGGGCGATCACGATGCAGGTGATGCCGCGCTCCTTGACCGCCTTGACCAGCTCGTACTCGGTCTTCGCATCGAGGGCGGAGGTGGCCTCGTCCATGATGATGACGGAGGGGTCCTGCGCAAGCACGCGGGCGATCTCGAGGCGCTGGCGCTGCCCGCCGGAGAGGTCGCGCCCGCCCTCGATGAGCTTGCCGTAGAAGCCGCCCTCGCGCGCCATGATGTCGTCGTAGATCTGGGCGTCCCGCGCGGCGAGGATCATCTCGAAGTCCTCGATGGAGGCGTCCCACATCTTGATGTTGTTCGCGATCGTGTCCTCAAAGAGGACGATGTCCTGATCCACCACGGCGACGGAGCCGGTGAAAACGCTGCGGTCGATGTCCCGCATGGGCTTGCCGTCGAAGAGGATCTCGCCGCTCCAGGGCTGATAGAGGCCGGAGATGAGCTTGGAGAGCGTCGATTTGCCGCAGCCGGAGGTGCCGACGAAGGCCACGCGGCTGCCGGGCCTGACGTGCATCGAGAAGTCCCGGATGAGGGGCTTTGCAAGGCGCGAATAGCCGAAGCTCACGTTTTTCAGCTCGATCTCGCCGGAGAGCTTGGAGTAGTCCCCGTCCTCGCGCAGCGCCTCGTCGGAGAAGGCGGGGTCGAGGGGGTATTCCATCACGTCCTCCACGCGCTCCATCGAGGTGCGCATCTCCTGGATGACCTGCCCGGCGGAGATGAGCGTCTCGGCCGGCGCCATGAAGGCGCTCAGAAAGCCCTGGAAGGAGAGGATCATGCCGAGGGTGAACTCCCCGCGCATGGCAAGGTAGACGCCGAGCACGAGCACGGCGGCGTTTGCCAGCGCGCTCATCAGCGCGGGCAGCAGCCCGAGCCAGGCGTCTGCGTGCCGGAAGCGCACCGCCGCGCTGTTGACGGCCGCCTGATAGCCCGCCCACTTCTGGAAGTAGCCGTTCTCCGCGCCGCTGGCCTTGATGGTCTCCACCATCTGGATGCCGGAGACCGTCGCGGCGCTGAGCTTGCCGCTGTCGCGCATCTGCACGCGGGTGATGTTCACGCGCTTTGCGGAGATGAGGCGCGAGAGCAGCGTGTTGACCGCGATGGTCACAAGCCCCACCAGCGTAAGCGTGACGCTGTAACGCAGCATCACCGCGAGGTAGAAGATCATCATCGCCGTGTTCAGAAGCAGCGGGGCGAAGGTGTTCACCAGCGCGCCGGCGATGGCGGCGTTGGTGCCCTGGCGCTGCAGGATGTCGCCCGCCATGCGCTGGGAGAAGAACTCCATCGGCATGCGCAGGATCTTCCACATATAACTGCTGCTGCCGACAAGCGCCATCTTGCCGTTGATCTTGAGGCTGTAAACGGTCTGCACCCAGGCGACGGCGAGCTGCACGACGGCGAGCAGCCCCATGATGGCGAGGAAGGGCGTGAGCAGCTCGCGGTTCTCGCCCGTGAGCAGCCGATCCATGAAAAAGCGGGAGAAGAGCGGGTTGATGACGCCGAAGAGGTAGCCGATCACCGCCGAGAGCATCACGAAGGCCACCGCCGCCCCCGCGCCGTTCAGGCGCTTGCGGGCGAAGGCGAGCGTGCTCTTGCGCCTGCCGCCGGGCTCGAAGCCCTCGCCCGGCGTGATGCACAGGCAGATGCCGGTAAAGCTCCGGTCAAACTCCTCCATGGGCACCTTCACCTCGCCCCGCGCGGGGTCGTTGAGGCAGGCGTACTTGCCCTTGAAGCCGTCGAGCACGACGAAGTGGTTGAAGTTCCAATGGATGATGCAGGGATAGCTGATCTTTGTTTTGACGAAGCCGTAGCTGCGCGCGGCGAGCAGCACGTTTTTCGCGTTCGACCCGTCGCGGGACACCCCGCAGTCGAGCCGCACCTGCTCGAGCGGCACCCACTTGCCGTAATAGGCCATCACCATCGCAAGCGAGGCCGCGCCGCATTCGAGCGCCTCCATCTGCATCACAACGGGCACCCTGGCCACGCCCTTTGTGACGGGCTGCCGGATTTTCTTCCCCATGGCGCGCCCTCAGTTAAAGAGCAGCTTCAGAAGCTGCGTCTCGCGATAGGTGACGCTCGCCTCGTAGCTGCCGTCGGGCAGGGCGGTCTCCGCCTCGGCGAAGAGCCTGCCGTCCGCGCCGCGCCCCACCGTGCGGATGACGCTTTGCGTCTCGCCGACGTTCACGCGCATCCCGGCCTCTACCTTCGCGCCCTGCGCCTCGTCCTCAAAGACAAGGGTCATAACGCCGCTTTCCACCCGGGCGCTGCCCTGGGCAAAGCTCCCGATGCTCGTAAGCGAGCCCCAGATGAGAAGCCCCACCAGCAGCAGCGCCGCCGCCGCGAGCAGCACCCACACCGAGGGCTTCGTCACGCGCAGATAGTCGTTGAGCTGCTCGGGGGACTGGATGCGCTCGATGCTGGATTTGCGGTAAAGCGCGGATCGTTCCATAGCACGGTCTCCTTGTTCCTCTTATATCTTTTATCTTTATATAGTAAACGAATTTGAAAAATGAGTTTACTATATTGCCATGTTTTTCGGTTGCCCCGTCAGGGGCGAGAAAAACGGCTTTGGAAAATGATAGTAAACGCAAATACTGTTTGCGTTTACTATAATTATACTCCCAACGGCCGGAAGCTGACAAGAGCCTTTTTTCGCGCGCGACAGGCGCGGGGAAACTTTTTTGCGAAAGCGATTGCGCGCCGGGGCGTTTGGTGGTATAGTAGAGGCGGAAAAAAGATCACGGCACGGGAGGAGCAGCCATGTCCAGGACATTGATTGCGTATTTTTCGAGAGCGGATGAAAACTACTTCGGCGGCGCGATGCGCTACGTGAAGGTCGGCAACACGGAGATCGTCTGCGGCATCCTGCGGGAGCTGCTCGACGCGGACAGCTTCAAGATCGAGATGCAGGAGCCCTACTCGGCGAGCTACATGGCCTGCATCGAGGAAGCCAAGCGCGATCTGCGCGCGAAGGCAAGGCCGGCGCTCGTCTCCCTGCCGGAGAGCCTTGACGGCTATGACACCGTGCTTCTCGCCTACCCGAACTACTGGGGCACGATGCCGATGGCCGTTTTCAGCTTCCTCGAGCACTTTGATTTCAGCGGCAAAACCATCCTGCCCCTCTGCACCAACGAGGGCAGCGGCATGGGAGGCAGCGAGCGCGACATCAAGCGCCTCTGCCCCGGCGCGGACGTGAAGAAGGGGCTTTCCGTCACGGGCAGCGCCGCGGCCGGCTGCAGGGACGCCGCCGAGCGCTGGCTGCACGCAAACGGCCTCCTCTGAGGCTGCTTGCGGCGGGGGGCGTTTGTCCTGTTTTTTTATAAAAAAAGCTTGACAAGCGCCCACCGCCTGGCTTATACTGTTTGAGCGCTCCGAAGACAGCAGGTGGGTTTTGCCCGTAAATCCTGCCGAGGACATCAACAAGCTTTGATTGTTTTTGTGCCTTTGCGTCTTTGCGGATGCAGGGGCTTTTCTTTTTGGGCGCGACTGATCAACCGTGTGGAGGTGAAAAACACACATGCCTAACGCAAAGGTTCTTAGCGAAAAGCAGGCGATCGTCGAAGCCCTCGCCGAGCGCATCAAGAACGCGGACGCCGGCATCCTCGTGGACTACAAGGGAATCACCGTGGCCGAGGACACCGCACTGCGTACCGAGCTGCGCAAGGACGGAGTGGAGTACACCGTCGTCAAGAACACCCTGACCAGAAAGGCGCTGGACAAGCTGGGGATGAACGATCTCGATCACGTCCTCAATGGCACCACCTCTCTGGCCACCGCCGAGAAGGATCCCATCGCCCCCTTCCGCATCATCAACGACTACAGCAAGAAGCTGGGTGACCGCTTCAACATCAAGGCCGCCTTCATGGAGGGCAAGGTCCTGAGCGAGTCCGAGATCGCGGAAATGGCAGAGCTGCCGAGCAAGGACGCTCTGTACGCCAAGGTTCTGGGAACCATGATCGCTCCCATCACCGGTCTGGCCGTCTGCCTGGGTCAGATCCTCGAGCAGAAGGGCGGCTCCCTGGAGTCCGCCGAGGCAGAAGCCGCCGAATAATCCGGCGCCCACTACATTTTAATGGAGGAATTTACAATGTCTGAAAAGATCGCTGCCATGATCGAAGAGATCAAGGGTCTGTCCGTTCTCGAGCTGTCCGAGCTCGTTCACGCGCTGGAGGATACCTTCGGTGTGTCCGCCGCTGCTGTCGCCGCCGGCCCCGCCGTCGCTGCCGGCCCCGTCGTCGAGGAGCAGACCGAGTTTGATGTCGTGATGACCAGCTTTGGCGCTGCCAAGCTCGCCGTCATCAAGGAAGTCCGCGGCATCACCGGCCTGGGTCTGGCCGATGCCAAGAAGCTGGTCGAAGGCGTTCCCGCCAAGATCAAGGAAGGCGTTTCCAAGGAAGATGCCGAGGCTGTCAAGGCTCAGCTCGAGGCTGCCGGCGCCACCGTCGAACTCAAGTAATTCGGTTTTTCATTCAAACAGGGGATTTGGAGGCAAAGCTTCCGAATCCCCTGTTTTTTGTGAAGAAAAAATCCGCCGCGAAGCGGCGCCATAATTCTTCCCTCTTCCCTCTTCCGGCTAACCGTGAATACCTCCCCTCCCCCGCTCATATACATGGAGCAGGAAACACGCGGCGGGAGCGCCGCTTTCGGGGAGTGGTATCGTGCGAGAGAGCATTGAGCAAAGAGCCAAGGACCTGGCGGTCTACATTATTGAAAACAAAGCCACCGTCCGTGCGGCGGCGGCGCAGTTCGGCGTGAGCAAATCGACCGTACACAAGGATCTGACCGAGCGCCTCGCGCGCGTCAGCCCGCCGCTGTACGCCGAGGTGCGCCGCCTTCTCGATCTCAACAAGGCCGAGCGCCACATCCGAGGCGGCCTCGCCACCCGGCGGAAATACAAGGGGCTGTGAAAACTTTGTTTTCACAGCCCCTTGTATTTAGCTTTTATTTTTTAGACAGCAGACCTGTAATTTGTTTTACTCTTCTGAAAACTGAATTCTGAAAACGCAAAACCATTCCCCCCTATTTCCCCGGTGAAACTTTTCCCCTTCAACAGCGCCTTATGACAGGCCTCGCGAAATTACATAATTATAATGTTCTTACATTTATGTAAACTCAGGAGGCGAGTTTTTTATGGCAATGGACGAACGGGGGCAGGCGCTGAGCCTGCAAAAGACCCAGAGCGCGCCGATCGACCGGCGTTTCTTCACGGCGGCGCACTGCGGGATTTACTTCGCGCTGGGCTTTGTGACGGCCTGCGCGCGGGTGCTCGAGAACGGCGCGCCCTTCGGCGTGGCGCTGGTGGCGGCGGCGGGGCCGGGGCTGAGCGGCGTCGCGGCGCTGCTGGGGGCGACGCTGGGCTACCTCGCCTCGAGCGGGCTGGAGTGGGGCATCCGCTGCGTAGCGGGGGCGGTGCTGGTGTACACGGTGGCCTTCGTGTTCCACGAGATGCCGGTGTACAGGACGCCCTGCTTCATGCCCTCGGCCGCCGGGGCGGTCATGGCGGTGACGGCCTGGCTCGGCGGCGTGAGCCTTGCGCGCGACCTTCTCGACCTGCTCTCGGCGCTCTTTCTCGAGACGGCGCTGGCCTTCGGCGGGGCTTATTTCTTCCGGGAGGCGCTCACC
>CAJOFI010000104.1:7205-7608 GCA_905233595.1 uncultured Oscillospiraceae bacterium
GGCGGGCTCCCCCGCCGGGACGGAGGGGAGCGAGCTGCGGCACGGCGTCTCGGTGCTGATCCTGCTCGCGACGCTTTTGATGACGCTCTCGCGGCTGATCGTGTTCGACACGGTCTCCATCGGGCGGGTGCTGGCGCTGCTGCTGGTGATGGCCTCGGCGATGAAGGGCGGCATGCTTACCGGCGCGGCGGTCGGCACGGTGCTGGGGCTCGCGATGGACGTTACGAACCCCGGCGCGCCCTTTTACACGATGGCCTACGCCCTTTCGGGGCTGCTCGCGGGGGTATTCGGGCGGCACGGGCGCTTCCTCTTCGTGCTCTCGTTCATTGTCAGCGGGGCGCTCGCGGTGGTTTGCGCCTGGACGACGGAGATCTACGTGAGCGCCCTGTTCGAGACCTTCTGC
>CAJOFI010000104.1:7694-9199 GCA_905233595.1 uncultured Oscillospiraceae bacterium
TGGCTGCCGTCGGCTACAGTGCGGCGGATCTGCGCAAGTCGGTGGAGGAGCCGCACAACGACGAGAACGTGGCGCGGGTCTTCGACCGGGCGGCGGACGCGGTCTGCGTCAAGTGCCGGAACAAGAACCGCTGCTGGAACGCGGAATACCTCGACACGCTCTCCGCGATGAACGACGCGACGCGCGCCATGGTCGCCAAGGGGAGCCTCGCGGCGGAGGATCTGCCCGGCCATTTTCGCGCGGGCTGCGAGCATTTGGGCGCCTTCGTCACGGCGGTGAACGGCGAGCTGCGCGCCATGGCCTACCGGCGGCAGCTTCGCGCGCGGCTGTCGGAGAACAGGAGCGTCGCCTGGGCGCAGTACGCCGACATCGCCCAGGTGCTCGGAAGCGTCGCGGACGAGCTCGGCAGCATCAACGGCGCGGATCCCCTCGCCGAGCGGCGGCTGCTGCGCTATCTGCGCACGCTGGACATTGACGCGGAGACCTCCGTCTACCGGGACGGGAGCGGGCGGCTGCGCGTGGTGATCGAGAGCGGGCGGCTCACGCCGCTGATGAAGGAGGAGGACTATCTCGAGAAGCTCTCGGCGGTGGTGGGCGCGCGGCTCTGCCAGCCGGAGGCGCCCTCCGCCGGGGCGTCCCGGCTGACGCTGCTGGAGGCGGAGCCGCTCGCGGTGTCGGTGGGTATCGCGGCGCTCAAGAAGAAGGGCGAGAAGGTCAGCGGCGACAAGGGGAGCTATTTCAAGACCGACGCGGGGGTGCTCTGCGTGATCCTCTCTGACGGGATGGGCACCGGGGACGAGGCCGCGCAGGACAGCGCCCGCACCGTCGCGATCCTCGAAAAGTTCCTGCGCTCGGGGGTCGATCCCGCGGTGGCGATGAAGCTTCTCAACTCCGTCATGCTGCTGCAAAGCCCGGACTCCTGGGGCTACGCGACGGTCGATCTGCTGTGCATCGACCTGTTCAGCGGGGACGCCTGCTTCTACAAGTACGGCGCGGCGCCCTCCTACGTCCGGGAGGGCAAGAGCATCCGCCGCATCCGGGGCGAGAGCCTCGCCGTCGGTCTGAGCGCCGGGGACGGCGCGGGGCTTGCGCCGGACACCGTGCGCATGCGCCTAAAGCCCGGCTCGCTTGCGCTGGTGGCCTCGGACGGGGTAATCGCGGACGCGGAGGACGACTGGCTCAAGGCGCTTTTGCAGCAGGAGGGCACGGACATGAAGGCGCTGGCGCGCATCGTGCTGCGGCAGGCGGAGGAGCGCTTCGGCGCGTCTGACGATATGACGGTCGTCACCGTGCGCGTGGAGGAGCGGGTATGATCTCGCGGCTGCGGCTGCGCTTCTTTCGGCGGCGCGGCGGGGCGGAGCCGGTGCGCGGCACGGTGAGCAACGTGATCGTGGTGAAAAACCCCGCGCCCTGCTTCCGTGAGGCGCTCTTCATCCTGCGGGACGATTATCTCTCCGACCCGAACCGCGACCGCGAGGCGCTGCTGCGCGAGGCGCGGCAGGCCG
>CAJOFI010000105.1 GCA_905233595.1 uncultured Oscillospiraceae bacterium
GCCGCGCGAGCCGCGCATGCCCAGCTCCTCCCCGTAGTAAATAAAGGGCGAGCCGCTCGAGAGCAGGTAGAGGTTCGCCGCGACCTTCATGTTCCCGCTCGCCACGGTGAGATAGCCCGCGGCGCGGTCGGTGTCGTGGTTCGCGATGAAGGGGACGATCATCGCATCGGCGCGGATGGCGTGTACGCGGTCGAGATAGCTCTGCACGTAGGCCGTGTAGGCGTTCACGTCCCCGTGCTGGGCGGTGACGGCGATGAGGCCGCTCGTCTGCGCGGTCGTGAAGTCAAAGCAGTTGACGGCGCTGTAATAGGTATCGGTCACGCCGTCGGAATCCCAGACCTCCGCCACGGCGTAGAGCTCGGGCTTGATCGCGCGAAGCTCCGCGAGGTACCAGTCCCAGAAGGCGGCGCTGCGCGCGTTGTCGCGAAAGTAGACGTACTTCGCCGCGTCAAAGCGGAAGCCGTCCACCCCGAGATCGAGGTAGAATTTCGCGACGTTCAGAAGCTCCTGCCGCACGTCTTCGTTGTCGTAGTTGAGCTCCGGCATGGAGGCGTCGAAGTTGCACTCATAGTAGTCCCCGGTGCTGCCGATCTCGCGGTAGCCCGCCGGAGCCTTCTCGCCCTCGGCGGGGCTTATAAAGCTGTAAAAATCGTAGTAGGCGTGGCGCTCGTTGCCGGTGAGGTGGGCGTTCTGGAACTTCTCGAACCAGACGCAGTTCGTGGCGGTGTGGTTGATGGGCAGGTCGAGGATGAGCTTCACGCCGCGTTCGTGGCAGAGCTCGATCAGCGCCTGCAGATCCTCCAGCGTGCCGAACTGCTCGTCCACGGCGTAGAAGTCCGTCACGTCGTATTTGTGGTAAGAGGGGGAGGCGAAGATCGGCGTCAGCCAAATGCCCTCCACGCCGAGGCTGCGCCCGGAGGCCGGGTCGCCGTCGTTTAAGTAGTCCATGCGCTGCATCACGCCGCGCAGGTCGCCGATGCCGTCCCCGTCCGAGTCGGAGAAGGAGCCGGTGAAGATCTCGTAGAAAACGCGGTAGTTGTCGTCCGGCGCGTCAAAGCGCAGCCCCTCGGTGCCGAGCGCCTTCTCCTCGGCAAAGGCGGCGGGAGAGAAGACGGAGAGCAGCAGGGAAACGAGCAGGATAAGAGCGGATTTACGCATTAAAAAAGCCCCCTTTCTGAGAAAAGGATAATCGAAAGAAAGAAACTTGTCAAGCAACGGTTTCGGTTGTATAATAATACTATGAATAAGATGACGCCTTTGTACAGCCCGGAGGACTGCTCCCGGCTGGAGAGAAAAATCAGATTTACCCGCCTGTTTTGCTGGGGGCTGGGCGCGGCGGCGCTGCTTGCGTGCGTCGCGCTCTGCGCGCTGACAAACAGCGCAAACGCGGGGCGAAACGAGCTTGCCTGCATCGTGCTCTGGGTGCTTGCGGGCTGGGTCGTGCTGTATCTGCGGCGCTTCACGCTCAGGGAGGCGCAAAACGAGCGGCAGCATGCCGAAATGCTCAATTCCGGCACGGCGGAGTGTGTGACAGGCCGCGTCACGGTGACGAAGGAGCGCATGCGCATCGTAAACAGCATCCGCTTCACCGTCGTGCGCGTGGAAACGGAGGAGGGGCTGCGCCGCCTGCGCGTCTGCACCTCCCGGGAAAAGAAGCTCAGAGCCGCCGGGGAGACGCTGACGCTGTACGCGGTCAACGGCTACGTCGCGGGATATGAAAAGTGAAGAGTGAAAAGTGAAGAGTGAAAAGTGAAGGTGTCGCTTCGCGACGAATTATAACCGCAGGGGACACGATTCACCATTCGCTATTCACTGTTCACTTACAGGATGAATCATGATGAGAGTACTGAAAAACATCCTCTCCCAGCTCCACGTTTATTTGGTTTGGCTGATCCTTTCGGTGGTGCTGTGGGGCTTTGTGTTCAATCTGCTGACCGACGCGCCGGCGGAGAAGAAGCTGCTGCTCTTCGCAGAGGTCGGCGGCGTGCGCGAGCGCGAATTCTGCGCCGAACTGGAAAAGAGCAAGCCTGCGGGCATCCGTATGCTCCAGGCGCATTCCTTTGACTACGTGATGTTCGATGAGCAGAGCCTTCTGAGCGCCGATCTCTATATCGTGCCCCGCGAGCGCGTGGAGAGCTATCGCGACAGCTTCCGGGCGCTCGACCTGAGCAGGCTCCCGGCGGAGGAGCTGTCGTTTTACGAGCTGGACGGCGCGCCCTGCGGCATCCGCGTCTGGGACGGGGAAGCGGGCGCCGCGTCCGGCTATTTCGCCTACGGGGAAGGGGAGTACTACCTCTTCCTCGGCGCAAACTCCCTCCACGCCGGGGAACCGGACGACGCGGCGTACTGGATGATCGGAGAGATACTGAAGATGCAGTGAATAATGAATAGTGAATAGTTAAGGTGTCCCCTGCGGGGACGAATTATAATAAGAAGCGACACCACAATTATTCACTCTTCACTAAAAACAGGAGGTACCTATGAAAAAGATGCTCAGTCTTGCCCTTTGCCTGCTTTTGCTGCTTGCGCTTGCGCCGATGGGCGCTTTGGCCGGGAGCGCCGTTTCGAGCGATACGCTCTTTGTCAAGCCCGTCACGCTGCCCGAGGATTTCATCCTCGGCGTGGACGCCTCCTCGGTCATTGCCGAGGAGCAGAGCGGCGTCAGGTACTATAACTTCGCCGGGGAGGAGCAGGACGTGTTCCGGACCCTCGCCGAAAACGGCGTCACGCACGTCCGCGTGCGCGTCTGGAACCACCCCTACGACAAGGACGGCAACGGCTACGGCGGCGGCAACAACGACATCGAGAAGGCCGTCGAGATCGGCAAACGCGTGACCGCCGCTGGCATGAAGCTGATCGTGGACTTCCACTACTCCGACTTCTGGGCAGACCCCGGCAAGCAGATGGTCCCCCTCGCCTGGAAGGACATGGAGATCGAGGAGAAGACCGAGGCCGTGTACCGGTACACCCGCGACTGCCTGAACCTGCTCAGGGACGCGGGCGTGGACGTCGGCATGGTGCAGACCGGCAACGAGACAAACGGCGCGCTCTGCGGCGAGAAGATCTGGTTCAACATCCAGTATCTGATGCAGGCCGGGGCGCGGGCGACGCGCGAGGTCTGCCCCGAGGCGCTGGTGGCGGTGCACTTTGCAAACCCCGAGTCCGGCGCTTACGCGACTTACGCCAAGAAGCTCGACTACTACGACGTGGACTATGACGTGTTCGCCTCCTCCTACTACCCCTACTGGCACGGGACGCTGGAGAATCTGCGGGCGGTGCTGAGCGAGGTGGCGGAGACCTACGGCAAGAAGGTCATGGTTATGGAGACCTCCTACGCCTACACCGCCGAGGACACGGACTTTAACGGCAACACCATCGGCGAGGGAAGCCTCGTCACCAAAAACTACCCCTACACCGTGCAGGGGCAGGCCAACTCCGTTCGCGACGTGATCGAGACTGTGGCGAACACCACGAACGGCATCGGCGTCTGCTACTGGGAGGGCACCTGGATCTCCGTCGGCACCGAGTCCTGGGAGGCAAACCACGCCCTCTGGGAGCAATACGGCTCCGGCTGGGCGTCGAGCTTCGCCGCCTCCTATGACCCGAACGACGCGGGCAAATACTACGGCGGCTGCGCGGTGGATAACCAGGCGCTCTTTGACGCGAAGGGCAGACCGCTCGAGTCGCTCAAGCTCTTCGCCCTCGTGCGGGAGGGCAACGAGCTCGAGCCCGTGCCCGACGCCATCGAGGACACGTTCCTCACCGTGGACTTAAACGGCGAGATCGTCCTGCCCGAGACGGTGAACGCCGTACCGCTGTAAACGGAACTGTAGCTCGGAACGGTCAGGTTGCCCTGCCAGCCCGAAACGGCGTTCTGGCGGGCCTTGCCG
>CAJOFI010000106.1 GCA_905233595.1 uncultured Oscillospiraceae bacterium
GGAAGAAGCGCCGTGGACGCGCTGATTCTGACACATCTCGACAGTGACCACGTAAACGGCGTGTCCATGCTCATGGAGATGCTGCCCGTCAGGCGGCTGATCGTGCCCGCAAACGCGCCGGACGCGCAGGGCGTCCTGCCCCGGCTCTCAGCGCTTGCGGAGGAGAAGGGGACGCTCGTCGAGACCCTGGACGAGGACGCGCTGCTTCGCGGCGAGGGGCTTTGCGTTGAGCTCACCGCGCCGCTCAGCGAGGGCAAAAGCAACGACAGCGGCCTCTTTGCGCGCCTCAGCTTCGCAGACTACGACGTGATCGTGACGGGCGACGCCTCCGCCGGGCTGGAGCGGCGCTTTCTGCTGCGCGCCGTCCCGCTGGACAGCGAGCTTCTCGTGGTGGGGCACCACGGCTCCGGTTACGCCTCCTCCGGGGAGCTGCTCGCGCTCTGCGGCGCGGACACGGGCATCATCAGCGCGGGCTTCAACACGAGCGGGCTGCCCGCCGAAGAAACGCTTGAACGATTGGCGGAAAACGGCTATACTGTCTATAGAAGCGACAGGGACGGCACAGTTACCATACATATCGAGGACGGACATGGCGAAAAAGAACGCGAAAGAGGAAAATAAGCTTAATTACACTGCCGAGGTGCGCGCTCTGCGGGAGCGCGGGCCGGAACGGCTCTACCTTCTCTGGGGGCCGGAGGACTATCTGCGCGAGCAGTATCTGCTGACGCTGAGAAAAACCTGCCTCCCCGAGGGGGAGGACAGCTTCAGCTTCAGGCGCATCAACGGCCCAGAGCTGGACGTGCGTCAGTTGCAGCAGGCGCTGGACGCGATCCCTTTTCTGACGGAGCGCAGCTTCGTCGAGCTGCGGGACGTGGATCTCAACAAGGCCGCAGAGCCGGAGGCGCTGCTCGCGGCGCTCAGGGACATCCCCGACTATTGCACGGTGGTCTTCGCACAGAACGCCCGCTTTGAGCCGGACGGGCGGACGAAGCTTCTCAAGGGCATCCGCGCAATCGCCCGGGAGCTGAAATTCACCCCCGCCAGCCAGGGGCAGCTCATCGACTGGATCATCCGCCGCTTCGCCGCCCTCGGCAAGGGCGTGGAGCTGGAGGCGATACAGCGTCTGATTCTCATCAGCGGCGACCTCATGAGCCGCCTCATCCCGGAGATCGAGAAGATCGCGGCCTACGCCAAGGGCGAGAAGGTGAGCGTCGCGGACGTGGAGGCGGTTGCGCACCACATCCCGGAGGCGGTGATCTTCGACATGACGGATTACATCGCCCAGAAGAAGTATAACGCCGCGCTCTCGGTGCTCTCGGAGCTGATGGCCGATAAAAACAACGAGCCGATCCCCATCCTCGCGCTGCTGGGAATGCAGATGCTCAGGCTTTACGCCGCCCGCCTCGCGATCGACCGGGGGCTGGGCGCGAAGTACGTGATGGAGGTCTGCGCGCTCAAATACGACTTTATCGCCACGAAGCTTTTGCAGTCGGCGCGGGGCTTCTCCCTCGGGCAGCTTCGGCGGGCGGTGGAGCTCTGCGCCGAGGCGGATTATAAAATCAAGAGCAGCTCCCTGGACGACAGAGCGCTGCTGACGGAGACGGTGCTGCGCATCGCGGCGGGGGAAGGCCATGCTTGAGGTACGGGAGGTCATCGTCGTCGAGGGGCGCTATGACAAGAACGCGCTGAGCCAGGTCGTAAACGCCGTGATCCTCGAAACGGGCGGCTTCGGCGTGTTCAATGACAAGCAGAAGCAAAAGCTCCTGCGCTCCCTCGCCGAAAAGCGGGGGCTGATCGTGCTCACGGACTCTGACGGCGCGGGCTTCGTGATCCGCAATTTCATCCGCTCCTGTGTCGATCCCGCCCTGGTCAAGCACGCCTACATCCCGGACGTGTACGGCAAGGAGCGGCGCAAGAGCAAAGCCTCGAAGGAGGGCAAGCTCGGCGTGGAGGGGATGCGCCCGGAAACGCTGCTCGAAGCGCTCAGGCGCGCGGGCGCAAGCTTTGTCGGCGAGGAGACGGAGGCGAAGGCCGCCGCCATCACCAAAGCCGATCTCTACCGCCTGGGCCTCAGCGGGGGAGAGGGGAGCCGCGAAAAGCGCCTCAGGCTCCTCAAAGCCCTCGACCTGCCCGAGCATCTGACGGCAAACGCCCTGCTTGACGTGTTGAACGCCCTGCTGACGCCTAAGGAGCTCATCGCCCTTGCAGATAATCCTCCAGACACGGGGGAATGAGCACCGCGCCGAGCAGCGCCAGCTCTGCCAGCTCGTTGAGCGTCAGCGCGAGCTGGTAGAAGCGAAAGCCGCCGCGCAGGTCGCCGTCCCAGGCGATGAGCAGCAGCAGGCAGCACAGCAGCAGCCAGCAGCAGAGCTGCAGACAGCGCTTGAAGACGTACCAGGGCGCGCTCTTCATCCGCGCCATACGAAAAAACACCGCACGCAATTTCATGGGGAATCACCTCATGAAGATTGTAGTGCGGTGTTTTATTCTTTGCAAGGCACAAATGTTACCAGCGCTCCCGCCGCCTCTGCCCGGTCAGAGCGAAACGTGGGAAAATTTCAATCGGATTCTATTCATTGTTGACATTTTTCGAGGACCGTATTATAATCCGTTTTGTTAAAATGTTGAATCACTCCGCTTGATAAATTCGTATTTCCCGGCTAAAAAGCCGTTGAAAATAAAAATCAAAGGAGAAAACCAAATGAAAAAGAATCTTTTCAAGCTCCTGTCCATGGCGCTCGTCGTGTGCATGGTGCTCGGCCTCGGCGGCACCGCGTTCGCGGACGATCTGACGAGCGGCGACAAGAGCAAGGTGCAGTGGAGCGGCACTGACATCGACTACACCCCCGACGACGGCGAGGTGAACATCCAGTGGCAGGGCGAAGGCATCTATATCTATAACAATACGGATAACGATGCTTCGATCACTGTAACCGGCAACGTAACGCAACGCGCAGAGAACGGTACTATCAACACGGTTGATTCTAAGTCGTACAGCGCAGGCGAAAGCTCGATTGTCGTCAACGGCAACGTAAAGTCGGAAAACGACAATAATAGTTCATACGCCATGTCTGTTGAAGCTTTTGGAGAGAGCGCCAAAGCAAGCGTGGAAATCGATGGTGATGTAGACGCCAGTTCTACGAATTCTAATGCATACGCAGTTAAAAGTTCAGCGTACAATCAAGGTGAATCGGAAGCCCGGATCAGTGGTCATGCAAAGGCCAATTCCACCACCGGATCATATGCGTATGCAGTTAATGCAACGGCTTTTAACGGCGAAGTAGATACACAGGTCGACGGTGACGCAGAAGCCACTTCAAAGAGTATTGCAAACGCAGTTTACACATCAACGTATGGTAACGGAAAAGTAGATACCCGGATCGGTGGTAATGCAAAAGCCACTTCCGACGGATCATATGCGTATGCAGTTAATGCAACGGCTAATAACGGCGAAGTAGATACCCAGGTCGGCGGTGACGCAGAAGCCACTTCCACCAATGGTTATGCATTTGCAGTTTACACAACAACGACTGGTAACGGAAAAGCAGATACCCAGGTCGGCGGTGACGCAGAAGCCACTTCCACCAAGAAGTCTGCATATGCAGTTTACGCTTTAGGAATGGGTAACGGCGAATCGAACGTTCAGGTTCAGGGCAGCGCCTCCGCCGAGGGCGGGGGATACGCTGCGGGTATTTACGTGGAAGGTTATGGTGAATCAACGTCCAACGTCACGGTAGGCGGTGACGTGTCGAGCAGCGGAGATGGCGCTTGCGTTCGTTTTTATTCCAATACCGCGAAGTCCAATCTCGTGATCGGCGGCACGCTCAGCACTACGAGTGAAAAAGAAACAGACGCTCCGCTTCACGTGAAAGCTATGGCAGATCGAGCCGAACCAAAACGGGGACTATGTTGGGTATGATGCCAATGGCTCCCTCGACGAGGAAACCGCTGTCAATGCGATCCTGTCCGCCATCAACTACATCATCAAGTCCGACTTTAGCGAGAGCGACGCGACGCTCGGCGGCGTGACCGAGGTCGCGGGCTACAAGACCGCCAAGGCGGGCGAGACCGTCACCGTCTCCGTCAAGGAGCAGGACGGCTACAGCATCAGCGTCTCCAACAACGGCACCGCGCTCGTCAAGGACGCAAGCGGCAACTTCACCCTCGTCGTTCCCCAGGGCGGCGGCGTGTTCCTCACGCTCGACCTGACCGCTATCGTCGCCGAGAATCCCGAGGCTTCTGTGGAGGAGCTCGTGGCGGAGGCGGTCGAGAGCTTCACCGTGCTCTTCACCAGCGAGCCTGTTGAGGGCGCAAACGGCGAGGAGGTCGTGCTGCGCATCTTCGACGGCGGCTACTTCGTCCTCTCGGTTGACGGCGAAGGCGTCCTCTGCGGCTACGTCACCGAGGGCGAGGACGGCCTCGTCTTCACCACCCTCGACGGCGCCGAGAGCACCATCGAGAATGAAAAGCTCCCCCTCACCGTCGGCGAGAACACCTACGAGCTCACCCTCACCGAAGAGGACGTGAACGAGATCATCGCGATCCTGCACCCGGTCGTGTACTGAGCACGTCACACACCGCAGGGGCGGCTGTCACCCGCCCGGCGGCGAAATCTATAATCCCGTAAACCATCGGGCGAAGACGCAGAAGCCTGCGTTCTT
>CAJOFI010000107.1:0-7897 GCA_905233595.1 uncultured Oscillospiraceae bacterium
AAGGTGAAGGTCTTGCTGTGATCCGGGCCGCTCTCGCCGATGAGCTCATAGGCGATGTGCCGGTTGGCCTTGCGCTGCACCAGCTCCTGCAGCTCGGTCTTGTAATCGACGGGGCGGTGGCTCTCCCCGATCTCGGCGTGGGAGAGGATCTGCGCGACGACGAAGCTGCGCGCCTGCTCCAGGCTCCCGGAGTCGAGGTAGATGGCGGCGATGATGGACTCCACCATATCCGCCAGAATGGAGGGGCGCTCGCGCCCGCCGGTATGCTCCTCGCCCTTGCCGAGGCGCATATACGCCCCCAGCTCGAGGCGCAGCGCCGCCTGGTGCAGGCTCTGCTCGCACACGAGCTCCGCCCGCAGGCGGGTCATGCGCCCCTCGGAGATGCGCGGCTCGTGCCGGTAGAGAAATTCCGCCGTCACGTAGCCGAGGATCGAATCGCCCAGAAACTCCAGGCGCTCGTAGCTCTGGCAGAGCAGGGCGTGGTTCTCGTTGGCGTAGGAGCTGTGCGTGAGCGCCGTGCGCAAGAGCTCCCGGTTTTGAAAGTGATATCCGATTTTTTCTTCAAGCTTCTGCATTGCTCTCGCTCTTTAATCTCATGTATTCGATGTTCGCGCCGATGTCCTCCACGATACCGGACTCCGCGAAGGTCTTGGCCTGGCGGATGGCGGCGAAGACGGCCGCCGCCCTGGAGGAGCCGTGCGCCTTGATGACGGGCTTGGAGATGCCCACCAGCGCCGTGCCTCCCACCTCGTTTACGTCCATGGACTTCTTCATCGCGGCGAGATCCTTTTTCAGCGCCAGCGCGGCCAGCTTGTTCACGGTGCCGGCATAGAAAACGCCCTTGAGCGCCTGCATGATGTATTTGATCGTCCCCTCGGTGCCCTTGAGCAGCACGTTCCCGGTAAAGCCGTCCGTGACCACCACGTCCGCCGCTCCGGAGAAGACGCCGGTTCCCTCGACGTTGCCGACGAAGCGGATGCGCCCTTCATCCCCCGCCTGCTTCAGGAGCGCGAAGGCCTCATGCTGGAGCTGCCCGCCCTTCGTGTCCTCCGTGCCGACGTTCAGCAGGGCGACGCGCGGGTTTTCGCAGCCCATGAGCTTTTTGGCGTAAAAGCTGCCCATATAGGCAAATTGCAGCAGATATTCCGCCGTGCACTCGACGTTTGCGCCGCAGTCGATGAGCATGACGCCGTGCTCCCCGGCGGGCAGAACGGGCGCGAGTGCCGCGCGGCGGATGCCCCGGATGCGCTTGACGATCAGCGTCGCGCCGGTGAGCAGCGCCCCCGTTGACCCGGCGGAGACCATCGCGTCCCCCTCCCCGTCGCGCAGACGGTTGAGCGCGACGGTCATGGAGGAATCCTTCTTGCGGCGCGTTGCCTTGCTGGGGTCGTCCTCCATGGTGATGACCTCGCGGGCGTCCACCACGGGGATGTCCGCGCAGCCCTCGGCCCGGAGGCAGACCTCGACCTCCTCCCGGCGGCCGACGAGCTCAATCTCCACCCCCAGCTCGCGCTTTGCGCGGATCGCCCCCTTGACGATCTCCTGCGGGGCGTTGTCGCCGCCCATGGCGTCCACGATGATTTTCATTTCCGGAAGACCTCCTTCTCCAGTAAACCCTCAAGGATCTCCAGCGACCGCCTGGAGATCTCGGCGTTTTTGTTTCTCTTGCCCTTGACGCGGTAGCCGAGGGGGCTGATGATGCCGAAGTTGACGTTCATCGGCTGAAAATCCCCCACGCTGCCGCCGGAGATGTAAAGCCCCAGCGCGCCGATGGCGGTCTCCTGCGGGAAGTCCACCGGCTCAAGCCCCAGGACGCGCGCCGCCGTCTCGATGCCGACCAGCATGCCCGAGGCCGCGGACTCCACGTAGCCCTCCACGCCGGTCATCTGCCCGGCAAAGGAGATGCGCGGCTCCGTTCTCAGGCGGTAATAGCGGTCAAGGAGCCGGGGGCTGTTTAAGTAGGTGTTGCGGTGCATGACGCCGTAGCGCACGAACTCCGCGTTCTTGAGCGCCGGGATCATCGAAAAGACGCGGCGCTGCTCGCCCCAGGTCAGATGGGTCTGGAAGCCCACCATGTTGTAGATCGTGCCGTCGGCGTTGTCGCGCCGAAGCTGCACCACGGCGTAGCTCTCCTTCCCCGTGCGCGGGTCTTTTAAGCCCACGGGCTTCAAGGGACCGTAGCGCAGGGTGTCCACCCCCCGGCGCGCCATGACCTCCACGGGCATGCAGCCCTCGAAGACCCCCGCGTCGTCAAAGCCGTGCACCTCCGCCTCCTTCGCGTTTACCAGCTCCCCCACGAAGGCGAGGTACTCGTCCCTGTCCATCGGGCAGTTTACATAATCCGCCGTCCCCTTGTCGTAGCGGGAGGCGAAGAAGGCGCTGGACATGTCCACGCTCTCGAGCGTGACGATGGGCGCGACGGCGTCGTAGAAGTGCAGGTCGGCGTCGGGGCAGAGCGCGGCGATCTTCTCGGCGATGGCGTCGGAGGAGAGGGGGCCGGTGGCGATGATGACCTCGCCCTCCGGGATCTCCTTCGCCTCGGCGCGGACGATCTCGATGTTCTCCTGCGCCTGCAATTTTTCTGTGATCGTGCGGGAGAAGCCCACGCGATCGACCGCGAGCGCGCCCCCGGCGGCGACGCGGTTTAAGTCCGCCGACTCCATGATGAGTGAGCCCATGCGCCGCATTTCGGCCTTCAAAAGCCCCACGGCGTTGCTCAGCTCGTCGCTGCGCAGGGAGTTTGAGCACACGAGCTCCGCGAAATATTCCGATGTATGCGCCGGGCTCATCTTCTCCGGCTTCATCTCCACAAGGCGCACGGGCACGCCGCGTCGGGCAAGCTGCCAGGCAGCCTCGCTCCCCGCAAGCCCCGCGCCGAGGACGGTTACTTTTTCTCGCATAATTCCTTCTAAGGAACTGTTCCGAAACAACTTGTGCAATCTGACTTGCCTTTTTCACCTGTAGCTTCGTTGTCAAATCTTGAAATACACAAAGTATTCCTGCGATTTTTTATTTCTGCACAGTTCGTAAATGATCTGAATGCATTGAATCATGAATGGTGAAAAGTGAAAAGTTATGGAGTCCCCTTCGGGGACAAATTATAATTCGTCGCGAAGCGACACCGCAACTATTCACTATTCACTTTTCACTGTTCACTTTTCTCGTTCTCTTCGTCGTCTTCTTCTCTGCCGCTGCCGCCGGCTTCTTCTCCGCCGCCGGCTTCTTCTCCGCCGCCGCTGCCTTCTTCTCCGCCGCCGCTGCCTTCTTCTCCGCCGCCGCTGCCTTCTTCTCCTCGGCTTCGGCTTTTTCCTCGGGCGTTTTCTTCTTGTAGCTGCGCTTTTCCTCGGGTACGAAGTTGGGGCAGTCCTCGTTGATGCAGAAGCTCTTCAAGGGCCCCCTGCCGGATTTCTTGAAGAGGGTCTTCCCGCAGGTGGGACAGAAATTCTTGGTGGGCACGTCCCAGGTGATGAAGCCGCAGTCGGTTCCGCGCTCGCAGGCGTAGAAGACGTAGCCCTTTTTGGACTTTCTCTTGAGGATCTTGCTGCCGCACATGGGGCATTTCCCCTCCGCGACCTCCACGATGGGCTTGGTGAAGGTGCACTCCGGGAAGCCGGGGCAGGCCAGGAAATGGCCGAACTTGCCCTTTCTGACCACCATCTGCCGTCCGCAGACCTCGCAGTACTCGTCGGAGAGCACGTCCGGCACCTTGATGCGCACGCCGTCGAGGCTCTCCTCCGCCTTCTGGAACTCCTGCTCGAAGCCGCCGTAGAACTCCCCCAGTACCTCGCGCCACGCGGCCTTGCCGGATTCGATCTCGTCGAGCTCCTCCTCCATGTGGTTTGTGAACTTGAGGTCTACGATGTCGGCAAAATGCTCCTTCATCAGCCCCGTCACGACCTCGCCCAGCGGCGTCGGGCGCAGGTACTTGCCCTCCTTGATGACGTAGTCGCGGGAGGTGATGGCGGAGATCGTCGGCGCGTAGGTGGAGGGGCGGCCGATGCCCTTCTCCTCCATGGCGCGAATCAGCGTCGCCTCCGTATAGCGGGCGGGCGGCTGCGTAAACTGCTGGTCGGGCGTCATCTTCTCGAGCTTGAGCGTCTCCCCCTCGCTCAGCGAGGGCAGCGGGTTTTTCAGCTCGTCGCTCTCCTCGTCCTTCGCCTCCTCGTACACGGCGGTGTAGCCGGGGAACTTGAGCTCGGAGTAGTTGGCGCGGAAGCTGTGCCCCGCGGCGTCCACGTCCACGGAGACGTTGTCGTACACGGCGTTCGCCATCTGGCAGGCGGTGAAGCGCCCCCAGATCAGGCGGTAGAGGCGGTACTGCTCCTGCGTCAGATCCTTCCGCACGAGCTCGGGCGTGAGCCTCACGTCCGTGGGGCGGATGGCCTCGTGCGCGTCCTGCGCGCCGGCCTTGGTCTTGAAGTGCCGCGGCTTGCCGGGGTAGTATTCCGGCCCGTAGCGGTCGATGATATAGTCCTTCGCGGCGGCGAGCGCGTCCTCCGACAGGCGCAGGGAGTCGGTACGCATATAGGTGATGAGGCCGACGCTGCCCTGCCCCGTGATCTCCACGCCCTCATAGAGCTGCTGGGCGATGGACATGGTGCGCCGCGGCGTCATGGCGAGGCGGCGGCTCGCCTCCTGCTGGAGGGGGGAGGTGATGAAGGGGGGCGCGGGGGTGCGCTGCTTCTCGCCGCGCTTGACCGTGCGCACGGTGAAGGTCGCCTTCTCGCAGTCTGCGATGACCTTGTCCACGTCCTCGCGGGTCTTGAGCTCCTTCTTTTTCTCGCCCTCGCCGTAGTAGCGGGCGGTGAAGCTGCCGGAATCGGCGCGGGAGAGCAGCGCGTCTAAAAGCCAGTATTCCTCGCTGACGAAGGCCTTGATCTCCTCCTCGCGGTCTACGACCATGCGGGTCGCCACGGACTGTACGCGCCCGGCGGAGAGGCCGGTTTTGACCTTGCGCCAGAGCAGCGGCGAGAGCTTATAGCCCACGATGCGGTCGAGGATGCGGCGCGCCTGCTGCGCGTCCACCAGATCCTGGTCGATCCTGCGCGGGTGCTGGATGCTCTCGGAGACGACCTTCTTCGTGATCTCGTTGAAGGTCACGCGCTGCGCCTTGTCGTCCGGAAGGTCGAGCAGCTCCTTGAGGTGCCAGGAGATGGCCTCGCCCTCGCGGTCAGGGTCGGTCGCGAGATAGACGGTCTTGGCGCTCTTCGCGTCCTTTTTAAGCTGGCTGATGAGCTCGCTCTTGTCGCGCACGGCGATGTACTGCGGCTCAAAGCCGTGTTCTATATCCACGCCCATCTTGCTCTTCGGGAGATCCCGCAGATGCCCCATGGACGCTGTCACCTTGTAATTGCCGCCGAGATATTTTTCGATCGTCTTCGCCTTCGCGGGCGACTCCACGATCACAAGGTCCTTTGCCTTTGCCATTGTTGTTCCACCTTATTTTTTCGTAATTTTGCGTTCGTAGCGCTGCCCGGGCAGGCGCTGCACGTAGCCCTTGACCTGGAGGATCGTAAGCTGCGTGAGCACCTTCGAGACCGGAAGCTGGCTGCGCTCCACGATATCGTCCACGTGGGCGGGCTCGGCCTCCATCGCGGCGATCACGCGCAGCGCGTCCTCGCTCAGCTCGCTGAGCTGCTGTTTGAGGTCAATATAGCCTTTGGCGCTTTTCTTGTCAAGTGCGGGCGGCTCCGTCTTCGGCTTCGGCGCCTGCGCATCGGGTTCCGGCTTCGGCGCCTCCGGGGCGTGGAGCTGCTCGGTCCGGTGAAGCGAACCGGGATAGACGCGCGCAAACTCGCCCAGCACATCCCAGCCGCAGGTGGCAAGCTTCGCGCCCTCCTTGAGCATCAAAAGCGTCCCGGCGCTGCTCTGCGCGTCGGCGTTGCCGGGGACGGCGAAGATCTCCTTCCCCTGGGCGGCGGCCTCCTCCACGAAAAGGTGCGTCCCGCTCTTCTCCGGCGCCTCCACCGCGAGCACGCCCAGCGACAACCCCGCCGTGATGCGGTTGCGCTCCCGGAAGGCGCTGTTCTGATGGCGCGTGCCGGGCGGGTACTCACTGATGAGCGCGCCCCAGGCCGCGACCGAGCGGGCGAGCTGCCCCTGCTCGGCCTCGTGCGGCGTACCCAGCACGCCGATGACGCTCCCGTCTGCCAGAAGCGCGCCCTGCGCCGCCTCCGCGTCGATGCCCTTGGTCAGCCCCGAGAGGATCAGCGCGCCGGACTTCGCCATCTGATAGGCCAGGTCCCGCGCCATCTTGCGCCCGTACAGGCTCGCCGCGCGGGTGCCGACGACGGCGATGGCGACGCTGCTGTCCACCGGAGGGAGCTTGCCCTTGACATACAATACCACGGGAGGCGAGAAAATATTCCGGAGCCGCGCGGGATAGGCCGCGTCCTGTAGCGTGAGCATCTCGAGCCCCTGCTGCGCGCAGGCGCCCGCGATCTCGTGGGCGCGGCGCAGGTTCCGCTCCTCGAGGCGCTGCGCCTCCTTCGGCGTCACGCCCTCCAGCTTCTCAAAAGCGCCCGACGGGGCGAAAAAGATCTGCTCGGCATCGCCGAAGCGGTGAAGCAGCGCGGCCTTAGCCCGCACGCTCAAGCCGCAGGAGGAGAGCCACAGCCAATATTCCAGAGCCGCCACCGTCTTCGCCTTCTTTCTCTTATAAGGAACTGTTCCGAAATAACTTATGCAATCTGACTTGCCTTTTTCACCTGTAGCTTCGTTGTCAAATCTTGAAATACACAAAGTATTCCTGCGATTTTCCGCCTCGCTACAGGCGAAAAATCTTCTGCACAGTTCCTAAGCTTTCCTTTGCCATCTCCCACATCAGCACCGAGGCCGCGACCGCCGCGTTGAGCGATTCGCTGTCGGGGCGCATGGGAATGATGGTCGTTCCGTCGCAGAGCGCCAGAAGCTCCTCGCTCAGCCCCCTGCCCTCGCTGCCCACCGCGACGGCGCAGCCGCGCAGGTCGAGCGTGCGGATATCCGCCGCGCCCTCGCAGAGCGCCGCGCCATAGAGCCTCAGCCCCTGCTCGCGCAGGAAGGGCGCGAGCGCGCCAAGCTCCATCTGCAGCACCCGCTGCCGGAAGATCGCGCCCATCGTGGAGCGCACGGTCTTCGGCGAATAGAGGTCGGCGCAGCCGCCGGTGAGGATGACCGCGTCCACGCCGAAGGCATTGGCCGTGCGGATGACCGTCCCCACGTTGCCGGGATCCTGCACCCCCTCGAGCACGAGGGCGCGGAGAAGCTTCCCGACCCCCTGCTCGCGCATCGCCACGGTGAAGAGCGGCCCGGGGCTTGAGACCATCGGGGAGGCGTAGTCAAAGAGCTCGCCGGGGCACAGGTACTGCGCCGCCTGCCCGAAGTCCCCGGCTTCGGCCTGCCCCTTCCACAAAATGGAGCTTATGCGCGCGCCGAAGCGCAGCGCCTCCTCGAGCGTTTTCTTCCCGTCGCAGAGGTATTCCCCCGCCTCACGCCGGTAAGCCCCGTCAGAGGCGAGCTGCCGCAGGTGGCGGATATATGCGTTTTTGCGGGACGTGATTTGCTCCATGGCCGTAAGCTCCCATGTTATCTATAAATACAATAGTATCATACACGGTTTTTTCAGATTTGCAAGACCCTTTTTCCCTTGCGCAGCTTTTCTAAAAGAATCCATTGTCATTTGCACGCGAATAAGGTATAATTGTGTCATCGTTTACAGCGAGGGAGTTTTCTATGAAGGTCTTACGAAAGTTGCTTCTGATCCTGATCCTGCTGCTCGGGATATGGCGGATCAGCACCATCGTCCAGGGGCGTTTGAGCTATCAGGCGCCGCTCTGGGCGGACAGGCCCGAGATGGGCGGGTCGATTGAGGGCTTCACCGCGCCGGTCTCCATCGGCGAGGGGGCGATCGCCCCGGCGG
>CAJOFI010000107.1:7989-13396 GCA_905233595.1 uncultured Oscillospiraceae bacterium
AACACCGCAAAGAACTTCGTCCCCGGCGAGACGGTGAGCATCGTGGCGGCGCAGCCCATCAGCGCCCTTTACGTTCAGTGGGACTACTTCCCTTCCGACTGGACGCTCACCTGCGGAAGCCAGGTGCTGCAGCTGGGGCAGCACGGCTATTTTCACGAATACGTCTCTCTCCCGGAGCCCTGCAACGAACTGACGATGACGCTCCCGCTGGGCAAGGATCCCTGGATCGCCGAGATCTACGGCTTCACCGAGGGCACGCGCTCTGACCGGGTGCAGGATTGGGAGCCGCCCTGGGAGCAGGCCGACCTGCTGGTCTTCCCGACGCACAGCGACGACGAGTTCATCTTCCTCGGCGGCGTGATCCCCTATTACGTTGACGCGGGCAAGCGCGTACAGGTGGCCTACGTCGTGCAGCACGACCACACCCGCCTGCACGAGGAGCTGGACAGCCTTTGGGCGGCGGGCGTGACGCACTACCCCGTTGCGAGCAACAAGGCGGACATCTACCAGAACACCCTCGGCGGCGCGATGAACTACTACAAGCAGGACTACATGACCTCCTACATGACCGAGCAGATCCGGCGCTTCAAGCCGCAGGTCGTTGTCGGGCAGGCGGAGGACGGGGATTCCGGCCATATGGTGCACGTTTTCGGCGTCAAGTGCCTCATGGACGCGGCGGCGAAGTCCGGGGACGAGAGCTTCGATCCCTCTTCGCTGGAGAGCTACGGGGTCTGGGACGTGCCGAAAACCTATCTGCACCTCTACGGCGACCCCGCCGACATGGTGACAATGGACTTTGACCGCCCGCTCAGAAGCTTCGGCGGTCTGAGCGCCTGGGACGCGGCGGACAGAGCCTTCTCCTTCTGCGTCTCGCAGGTGCAGGCGGGCAAGTACCAGGTCTACCGCTCCGACAGCAAGCACGATTCCAGCAAGTTCGGCCTCTACCGCAGCACCGTCGGCGCGGACGTGGAGAAGAACGACCTGTTTGAGAACATCGCGTAAACAGCGATAAACTCCAGATTTCTCTCTGAAAACTTCCAAAGGGGCTGTGAAAATGTCCCCCTGAGTCGTAGGGACTGACGCCCTCGGCAGCCCGCGCGGTACAGACGAACCAATTGGGAACTGTGCAGAAATAAATTGTGCAAAGCTGGCGTAGGATTTTTCGCCTGTAGCGAGGCGGAAAATCGCAGGAATACTTTGTGTATTTCAAGATTTGACAACGATTGCACAAGTTATTTCGGAACAGTTCCTAAGCTCAATCTCCGGCGAAAAACGGCAGGCACAGCCGAATTCGCCGGAGATTGTTGTTTGTTGGACTTTTACCGCCGGGACGCCGAGGGCGGCGTCCCCTGCAAAAATGGTTTTATGCGGCACGGTTTTTCACAGCTTCCGTTCATATCCTCCAGATCATCCAGCGGATGCCCGCCAGCAGGAGGATGTGGGCGGGATAGAAGATGTAGAAGAGGTACTTGTTCTGCCGCCCGCGCTCGCCGTTATAGAGCCGGTAGAGCAGCACGTCGGGCAGGGCCGCAAGCTCCAGCGGGCTTGCGTTGAAGAGCACCGCGAAGCTTGCCGCGTCGCGCGCGAGGGGCTTTTTGCGCAGCAGGTACATGAGCGCGATGACCGTCACGCCATACCAGCCGTAGTCCGTGTTGCATTTTTCCGCGATATACGCGAGCGCGGCGATGCAGCCAAGCCCCAGCGCCTGCCGCCACCAGACGGCGCCAAAATCCTTCTCCTCCGTGATCCGGCGCCAGAGCGCCAGCCCCAGCAGACCGAAAAACAGCGTGAAGAACACGTTCTGGTACTCCAGCGTGAAAAAGTGCCGCTCGAAGGCCAGGTCAAAGGGAATGTCCGACAGGAAGGCGAAGAGCGCGAGCCGCCCCAGGTACTTCTTCACGTCCCGCGTGTGCAGCAGCCCCTCCGTCAGCAGAAAGCAGTAGATCGGGAAGGCCAGACGCCCCACGCCGCGCAGGATCATATATTGCCTGTAGCTCACCGTGCGCAGTCCCGCGCGCCAGCTCCCCTCCACCAGCACCGCCGTCGCGTGGTCGATGAACATGGAGACCACCGCCACCCACTTGAGCGCGCTCCCGGGGATTCCCTTTTTCTTTTCAAGTTCCATTGGCAGCCCTTCCTTGGCTTGCGGGATCGCGGTTTTCGCAGGGCTCCCGCTCCATGATCGCGCGGTTCTCGCTCACCGTCTCGCGGACGCGAAAGCCCAGGCGCTCATACAGGCGGATAGCCCCGGCGTTGCGGGTAAAAACGTAGAGAAAGACCGGCTTTTCGCTCTCGCCGAGCAGCTTATTCAGCGTCGTCGTGCCGATGCCCCGGTTTTGAAAGCCAGGCAGGACGTACAGGTCGTCCAGCTCCAGCCTGTCCCCGTGGTCGCAGACGCGAAGCCAGCCCGCCGTCTCCCCGTCACAGAGGATGCGGCGATACTCCCCGATGCGCTTGCGCGTCTTGCGCTCCATCCAGGCAAAGACTGCCTCGCGGTCGAGGCTCTTAAAATCCTCATAGCACTCGAGCAAGGCGCGGCTCTGCGCCAGGATCGGCGCGACATCCGTCTCCTCCGCCGGAAAACAGCGAATCTCCATATCGTTCTCCCGATATTCCAATCGGCTGTGAAAAACTGCTTTTTCACAGCCGATTTCTTCCTTACTTATAATTGTGCGCGTCCTGCAGCACCATTTCCTTGACCTTCATCAGGCGAACCTTGGTGGAGTTTTCGTTCTCCGCAAGCTTCATCGTGATATACTTGATGTTCCGCTCGAGATCGGGGATCATGACGTACTCCAGGGCGTTGACGCGGCGGCGGGTCTTTTCGATCTCCTCGGCGAGAAGCTGCATGGTCTTCTCGACCTGCGCAAGCTCCAGCATGTCCTCAAACACGCGCGCAAGCTGATCGAGCGCGTCGTCCAGCTCGCCCGAGGTCTGGGCAAAGCCGTAGGGGTAGATCTCGGACGGGTCGTTGTTCTGCGTCGTGAAGCTGTACTGCGGCACGTTCACGCTCATCACGTTCTTGAACTTCATCTGCAGCTCCACGCTCTGCCGGGGGTACAAGAGCGCCTGCTCCAGCATCTCGGGGGACATGATGGCGCTCGCCACCTGCAGTGAGGCGAAGGCGGCGGTCAGCCCTTCCTCCACGCGCAGGCGCAGCTCCTTGTTGCGCTTCACCACGTCCATGAACTGGCGCATCAGCTCGTCGCGCTTGTCCTTCAGGAGCTTATGCCCGCGCCGGGCGGTCTTGAGACGCGCCTTGAGCTGGTTGAGCACCATTCTGGTCGGGGTCACGGTCGTATTTGCCAAAAACTTTCACCTCCATTTTGATACTTGGCTCCCCCTCCGGGGGAGCTGTCTGCGAAGCAGCTGTCTGCGAAGCAGACTGAGAGGGCGGCTCCCTCAAAAGAGGGAGGCTGGTCGGGAAGCTCAGCCTTCCGGCAAATACTTGTCGATAAACTCGGGCTTGATGCGCTTGAGCTCGCGGCGGGGCAGGATGCTCAGAAGCTGCCAGCCGATGTCCAGGGTCTCCTGGATGGAGCGGTTGGTGTTGTTGCCCTGGCTGACGTAGACCTTCTCAAACTCCTCGGCGAACTTGGCGAAGAGCTGGTTCATGGTGCCGGCGTGATCCTCGCGGGTCTTGCCGACGCCGATGCCCTTGTCCTTCAGACGGCTCAGAGAGGGCAGCACGTCCACCGGGGGCACGACGCCCTTGCGGAACAGCTCGCGGCTGAGAATGATCTGCCCCTCGGTGATGTAGCCGGTCAGGTCGGGGATGGGATGGGTCTTGTCGTCCTCGGGCATGGTCAGAATGGGGATCATGGTGATGGAGCCCTTCTTGCCCTGGCGTCTGCCCGCGCGCTCATAGAGCGTGGCAAGGTCGGTGTACATGTAGCCGGGATAGCCGCGGCGGCCGGGGACTTCCTTCTTGGCGGCGGAGACCTCACGCAGAGCCTCGGCGTAGTTGGTGATGTCGGTGAGGATGACGAGCACCTGCATGTCCTTCTCAAAGGCCAGGTACTCTGCGGCGGTCAGCGCCACGCGGGGCGTGGAGATACGCTCGACGGCGGGGTCGTTTGCAAGGTTGGAGAAGACCACCGTGCGGTCGATGGCGCCGGTGCGGCGGAAGTCGTTGATGAAGTACTCGGACTCCTCGAAGGTGATGCCGATAGCGGCGAAGACGACGGCGAAGGTCTCATTGTCGCCCAGCACGCGCGCCTGACGCGCGATCTGCGCGGCCAGCGCCGCGTGGGGCAGGCCGGAGCCGGAGAAGATGGGCAGCTTCTGCCCGCGCACCAGGGTGTTGAGCCCGTCGATGGTGCTCACGCCGGTCTGGATGAACTCGGCGGGGTAGGCGCGGGCGGCGGGGTTCATGGGCAGGCCGTTGATGTCCATGTGCTTCTCGGCCAGGATGTCGGGGCCGCCGTCGATGGGCTGACCCATGCCGTTGAAGACGCGGCCGAGCATATCCTCCGACACGGCGAGCTGCTGGGGGTGACCCAGGAAGCGCACCTTGGACTCGGCGAGGTTGATGCCCTGCGCGGATTCAAAGAGCTGCACCACCGCGCGATCGCCCTCGACCTCGAGCACCTTGCAGCGGCGCACCTCGCCGCCGGGCAGCTCGATCTCGCCCAGCTCGTCGTAGGTGACGCCCTCGACGTGCTCCACGATCATCAGAGGGCTCGCGATCTCCCGTATGGTCTTATATTCCTTAATCATTCGTCCTCACCTCCGGCAATGACTTCCTCGATCTGCTTCTTCATCTCGGCGCTGATGGCGTCGTAGGCGGCCTGATAGCTCTCGGCGTCCGCCATCTTCGCGCGGCCGATCTTCTCGCGGGCGGCAATGGCGAACAGGCCGTCCATGCGCGCGCCCTTGCCCAGCGCCTCGCGGCACATGGTATCGAAGCGCAGCACCAGATCCAGCAGTGCGAACTGCTTGCCGTAGGAGGAGTAGGCGTCCTCGTCCACGAAGGCGTTCTGCTGCAGAAAGTCCTCGCGGATGCTCTTGGCGGTCTCCATGGTGAGGCGGTCGGCGGGAGAGAGCGCGTCCTGACCCACGAGGCGGACGATCTCCTGCAGCTCGCTCTCCTCCTGGAGGATGTGCATGGCTCTCGTGCGGTTTTGCATATAGGTCTCGCCGAACTGCTCGGTGTACCAGGGAGCCAGGGAATCCAGATACAGCGAATAGGAGGTCAGCCAGTTGATGGCCGGGAAGTGGCGGGCGTAGGCGAGGCTGGAGTCGAGCGCCCAGAAGACCTTGACGATGCGCATCGTGGCCTGGGACACGGGCTCGGAAATATCGCCGCCCGGAGGCGACACGGCGCCGATCGCGGTGACGGAGCCCTGGCGCGAATCCGCGCCGAGGCACTCGACCACGCCCGCGCGCTCGTAGAACTGCGCGAGAC
>CAJOFI010000108.1 GCA_905233595.1 uncultured Oscillospiraceae bacterium
GCCTTCGTCAGCTCCTCGGGCAGCTTCTTGCGGAAGATTTCGATCGTGAGTTTTTCTGCCATCTTGCTTCCTCCTCAGTCGCGGTTGAACTCTCTCAGCTGCAGGCCCTCGTTCTTCTGCAGCGCCCAGTTGATGCACCACTGGGAGGTGAAGAGCAGCAGGTCGTTCCCGCGGAAATCCTGCACCCACTTGGTATCGCTCGTGAGGTTCAGCGCACGGAAGTCCACACCCTCGCCGTCCACCCAGCGCACGAGCTCATAGGGCATGGAGCGGCGGCGGATATCCACGCCGTACTCGGTCTTGAGCCGGTACTCCAGCACCTCGAATTGCAGCACGCCCACGACGCCGACGATGACCTCCTCCACGCCGGTATGCGGCTCGTGGAAGATCTGGATCGCGCCCTCCTGGGCGATCTGGAGGATGCCCTTTTCAAACTGCTTGCGCTTCATGGTGTCGATGCGCTCCACGGCGGCAAAATGCTCGGGCGCAAAGGTGGGGATGCCCTCGAAGCAGGTGTTCATGCCCTTTTCGCAGATCGTGTCGCCGATGGAGAAGATGCCGGGGTCGAACACGCCGATGATGTCCCCGGCGTAGGCCTCGTCGATGATGGCGCGCTCCTGCGCCATGAGCTGCTGCGGCTGGGCGAGGCGCAGCGCCTTGCCGCCCTGGACGTGGAAGTATTCGCGGTCACGCTCGAAGCGGCCGGAGCAGATGCGCATGAAGGCGATGCGGTCGCGGTGCGCCTTGTTCATGTTCGCCTGGATCTTGAAGACGAAGGCGGAGAAGCGGCTGTCGAAGGGGTCGATGCTCTCCTCCCCCGACAGGCGCGGGAGCGGCGGCATGGTGAGCTTTAAGAAGCTCTCCAGAAAGGGCTCCACGCCGAAGTTGTTGAGCGCCGAGCCGAAGAACACGGGGCTGAGATGCCCGTTTCGCACTTCGTCCAGGTCAAACTCATAGCCCGCGCCGTCGAGCAGCTCGATATCGTCGGCGAGGGTCTGGCGCAGGCGCGCGCCGATCAGCTCATCGAGCTTCTCCGTCTCGTCGAGCGTGCACTCGATGGCGCGGATGCGGCTCGTGCCGCGGTGAAACTCGTTAAAGGCGAGGATGGCGCGCTTCTCGCGGTCGTAAACGCCCTTGAAGTCCTGCCCGCAGCCGATGGGCCAGTTCATCGGATAGGTGCCGATGCCGAACTCATGCTCCAGCTCCTCCATCAGATCGTAGGGGCTTCTGGCCTCGCGGTCGAGCTTGTTGATGAAGGTGAAGATGGGGATATGCCGCATGGCGCAGATTTTGAAGAGCTTGCGGGTCTGCGGCTCGATGCCCTTGGCGGCGTCGATGACCATGACCGCGGAGTCCGCCGCCATGAGCGTGCGGTAGGTGTCCTCCGAGAAGTCCTGGTGCCCGGGGGTGTCGAGGATGTTGATGCAGTAGCCCTCGTACTCAAACTGCATCACCGAGGAGGTGATGGAGATGCCGCGCTGCTTTTCAAGCTCCATCCAGTCGGAAACCGCGTGGCGGGCGGTCGCCTTGCCCTTGACGGAGCCCGCCATCTGGATGGCTCCGCCGTAAAGGAGCAGCTTCTCGGTCAGCGTGGTTTTACCGGCGTCCGGGTGCGAAATGATCGCAAAGGTGCGGCGCCGTTCGATTTCTTTTCTCAGATCAGCCATAAGTTTCTCTCCGTTCCTGTTGATTTTTTCCGCTTCCATGCAGCGCTCAGGGCGGAGACGTTCTGGTCAGCTTCATACAGGCAGTTCCTTTATCGTATCAGGATTCATAAACTGATTCAGTATAGCACGCCCGCCGGGAAAAAGCAATCAAAATATGCACCCTTTTCTCCGTTCGAGGCGTCATTCCGGCATGGAAGGGCTCGTGCGCCAGTCCATGCCGGGGCGGCGCTCCTCTGCGCCGGGGTAGGCGAGGACGTAAAAATCGTGCGCGTCGGCGCCGAGGGCGAAGAGGCTTTGGCAGTCGCCGGAGAGCTGGCTGACGGCGGCGGGCCTGGTGAGAATCGGAAGCGCGCCCTTGCCGCTGCGCTCGCGCAGGAGCTCCCGCCCCCTCGCGTTCGCCGCGAGCACGCGGGCGTAGGGCGGCGTCCCCTCGTTCATGCCCGCCTTCACGCCCAGGCAGGCGCAGAGGCAGAGACGGCGGATGCGCGCAAGCGGATAGCGCTTGCTCCTCGCGGAGGCGAGAACGGCGTCATAGCCCGCCTCGCGGCGCACCGCCCGGTACAGCCGCTCCGCGAGGCCGTCCCCCGCGTCGGGCAGGGCGCGGTAGTACTTCTCGTCAAAAAAGCGCAGGCGGCTCATGATGGCGGTCTCCAGCTCGCGCTTGTCCCGGATCTCCCTGCCAAGGCGGCGCTCGTTTTCGTAGACGGCGAGCGCTGTTTTGGGCACCTCGCCGCCGATCTCACGCCCGGAGAGCAGCAGCCGCCGGATCGCCGAGGCCGAGCGCAGGCCGGGGCTTCCCTCGCCGTCGTGCTCGCTCCCCACGCGCCGGAAGGCGAGCGGCTCGAGAGGCAGGCGCAGGTCGTAGATCGCCTTGCAGTATTCGACGCCGAGGATGTCGTTCGGGTTTTTCAGCAGGCTCCCCTTCTCGCCGAGGCGACGCTCCATCACGCTCTGTCGCGCGGCGGCGTAGGACAACTGCGGCTCTTCCTTCAAGAGCGCCTTGATCTCCTCCTGCGTGTTCGCGCCGAGCAGCGCCTGCGCCAGCTCCTCAAGCGTCTGCAGGTCGCCCGTCTCGCTGCCGAAGGCGAGGCGCTGTACGCCGAAGGCCGCGAGCAGCCCCACCGCGCCCCGCGCGAAGCCCTCCGCCGAGGAGAGGCACCAGGGCAGGGGAAGCTCCAGCACGAGGTCGGCGCCCGAGCGGCAAGCCGCCTCTGCCCGGGCGAATTTGGAATAGACCGCCGCCTCGCCGCGCTGCACGAAGTCCCCCGACATGGCGCAGACCACCGCCTCCTCCCCGCCCAGCGCCTGCCGCGCGCGACCGATGAGAAAAGCGTGCCCGTTGTGGAAGGGGTTATATTCACAGACGATCCCGATCATTGTCGATCTCTCCCCAAAAAAAGCTTGCGTTTTTCGCAATTTGTATTAGAATATCAGCAGAGATATTTTATCTTTTTTTGCCATTCATTACAAGAGAAAGGAAAGAATTCGATCCATGAAAATTCTCGTCATCAACGCGGGCAGCTCCTCCCTCAAGTACCAGCTCATCGACATGGAGACCGAGGCCGTCATGGCCAAGGGTCTGTGCGAGCGCATCGGCATCGACGGCCACCTCAAGCATACGCCGCTCGTCGGCGGCAAGCCCGTCTTCAACGAGGACGTTCCGATGCCCACCCATTCCGAGGCCATCGCCGCCGTCATCGACAAGCTCACCAGCGCCGAGTACGGCGTGGTCGGCTCCATGAAGGAGATCGACGCTGTGGGTCACCGTGTCGTCCACGGCGGGGAGAAATTCGCCTCCTCCGTGAAGATCGACGACGAGGTCATCGCCGCCATCGAGGAGTGCATCCCCTTCGCGCCGCTGCACAATCCCGCGAACATCACCGGCATCAACGCCTGCAAGGCCGTCATGGGCGACGTGCCGATGGTCGCCGTGTTCGACACCGCCTTCCATCAGACCATGCCCGGCAAGGCCTTCATGTACGCCATCCCCTATGAGTACTACTCCAACCTGAAGGTCCGCCGCTACGGCTTCCACGGCACCTCCCACCGCTACGTCTCCAAGCGCGCGGCCGAGATGCTCGGCAAGCCCATCGAGGAGCTCAAGCTCATCTCCTGCCACATGGGCAACGGCAGCTCCATCTGCGCCATCGACGGCGGCAAGAGCCGATGGGCACGCGCTGCGGCGATCTCGACGCGGGCGTCATCCAGTTCATCATGAACAAGTACGGCTACTCCATCGACGAGATGCTGGGCATCCTCAACAAGAAGTCCGGCGTGCTGGGCGTCTCCGGCGTCAGCTCCGACTTCCGTGATCTGGACAGTGCCGCCGCGGACGGCAACGACCGCGCCGCCCTGGCCCTTGACATCTTCCACTACGACGTCGCAAAGACCATCGGCTCCTACGTCGCCGCCATGAACGGCGTGGACGGCATCATCTTCACCGCCGGCATCGGCGAGAACAGCGCCGCCACCCGCGCCGCCA
>CAJOFI010000109.1 GCA_905233595.1 uncultured Oscillospiraceae bacterium
CGCGCCTCGGGGCTCACAGCGGACGCGGCGCTCGCGGGCTACGGGATCGTGCAGGGCATGGTGATGCCGCTGCTCTTTTTCCCGGTCTGCCTGCTCGCCTCGGCTGCGGAGCTTATCGTCCCCGAGCTTACGGCGCGGCAGCTTCGCGGGGAGAAGCGGGCAATCCAAAACACCGCCGGGGCGCTGCTTCGCTTGAGCCTGCGCTATTCCCTGGCGGTGTCGGGTATTCTGTTTCTGTGCGCGGACGCGCTCGCTTTCGTGATCTATCACAACCGTGCGTGCGCGCAGCTTCTGCGCCTGCTTGCGCCGCTCGTGCCGGTGATGTACGTTGACGTGGCGGTGGACGGCTGCCTCAAGGGGCTGGGGCAGCAGGTGTGGAGCATGGGCGTCAACGTCCTCGAATCCGCCCTCTCGCTGGGGCTGCTGTGGCTGCTTCTGCCCCGATACGGCCTTGCGGCCTATCTCGCGGTGCTGTATTTGAGCGAGCTGACGAACCTCGCGCTCAGCGCGCTCAGGCTGCGCGCCTGTCTGCGTGCCGCGCCTGGCGCCGCGCGTCGCCCTGGTGCAGCAGCGGCGAAATGCGCTTGTAGAGAAGCGCCGTGAGCAGCGACACGACGAAGCCCTTGAGCAGATTGAAGGGCACCACCGCGAAGAGCACCAGCGTCGAGACGCTCGTGATGGCGGGATTCACCTTCGTGCCCATGCCGATGATGGCCTCCATCGGCATGCCGTAGAGCGCGGCGAACCTGGGCAGAAGGTAAATGGCGTTGAAGGCGCTGCCGAACACGGTCATCACGAGCGTACCGACGGCGAGGCCGAGGATCGCGCTTTTGCGGCTGGGGCTTGCGTGGTAGACGACGCTCGCCGGGAGCACGAAGGAGCAGCCCACCGCGAAATTGGCAAAGTCGCCCACGAAGGCGGTGGTCGTGCCCTTGAGCAGGAGCTTGACGCAGACCTTCAAAAGCTCCGCGACCACGCCCGCCACGGGGCCGAGGTAGAAGGTGCAGATGAGCACCGGAAGCTCGCTCAGATCCATCTTGTAGAAGCCGGGCGCGAAAAACAGCGGAAGCTCCACCAGCATCAGAACGCCCGCCATGCTGGCAAAGACGGCGGTATAGGTGACATAGTGGGTATCGGACATGCGCTTGCGCTGCTTCATCAGCCCCCGCTCAAAGCCCATCGCGAGCAGCAGCAGCCCCGCGAATATCGCAAGGCAGACGAGAATGAACTTCAGGTTTTCCATATTGAATCCTCCTCGTATAATAAGAATTAGCAAAGGTTCATTGGTCAAAGCAAGCGAACCCATTTGGTTGCAAAAATTATTTAAAGAAAAACTACTATTCTCTTGCTCGCGGACTGTACCGCCGGTCGGGAATTTCACCCTGCCCTGAAGACTGCTTGCAGTATAGCACAGGCCGTGGCGTTTGGCAAGGTTTTTTTGAGTGGCCAGCACGGTAATTCTTTCTTGTAAGCTGCGAAAAAATGTGGTAGAATCGGTCTTATGATGGATTTTGAAAAACGCTATGCCGCCGCACGCCGGGCCGTCGTGCGCGCGGACTTCGCCTCCCTCAACGATAGGCAGATCGAGGCCGTTCTGGCCACCGAAGGCCCCCTGCTGATCCTCGCGGGCGCGGGGAGCGGCAAAACCACGGTGCTCATCAACCGCATCGCGAATCTTCTCAAATACGGCAGAGCCGCCGATTCCGAGGAGCTTCCCGCAGGCGCGGATGAACAGCAGCTTGCCATCCTGGAAGCGGGCGGCGACGAGGCGCAGCGCCTCGCCGCGCTCGAGCCCGTAGCCCCCTGGCGCATTCTCGCCATCACCTTCACCAACAAAGCCGCCGGAGAATTGAAGGATCGCCTGGAGCGGATGCTTGGGGAGGCGGCAAACGACATCTGGGCCTGCACCTTCCACTCCGCCTGCGTGCGCATCCTGCGCAGGGACGCGGAGCGGCTGGGCTTTTCGAGCGCCTTTTCGATCTATGACACCGCCGACTGCCAGAGCCTGATGAAGCGCATCCTCAAGGACATGGACCTCGACGAGAAGAGCTTTCCGCCGCGCGCGGTGCTCGCGGAGATCAGCCGCGCCAAGGACGCCCAGCTTGGGCCGAAGGAGTACCAGGCGCAGGCCAAGAGGATCAGCGACGCGCGCAAGGGCAAGATCGGCCAGGTCTATGAGGAGTACATGCGCCGTCTCTTCGCCGCAAACGCGATGGACTTTGACGATCTGATCGCCTTCACGGTGAGGCTTCTGCAGGAGGACGAGGAGTGCCGCAGCTACTGGCAGAGGCGCTTCCAGTACGTGCTCATCGACGAGTACCAGGACACCAACCACCTGCAATACCTCCTGGCCTCCACGCTTGCGGGCGGCTGGGGCAACATCTGCGTCGTGGGCGACGACGACCAGAGCATCTACAAATTCCGCGGCGCGACGATCGAAAACATTCTCTCCTTCGAGAGCCAGTACCCCCAGTGCCGCACGATCCGGCTCGAGCAGAACTACCGCAGCACAAGCCACATTCTCGACGCCGCGAACGCCGTCATCCGCCACAACTTCTCCCGCAAGGGCAAGGAGCTTTGGACGAAGGCCGGAGAGGGCGCGCCCATTGAGCTCTACTGCGCCGACAACGAGCACGAGGAGGCGCAGTTCGTGGCCTCCAGGATCCTCGCGGATTACAGCGCGGGCGCGAAGTGGCGGGATCACGCGGTGCTCTACCGCATGAACGCCCAGGCCAGCCAGCTTGAATTTGCCTTCAAGCACAACGGGATCCCCTACCGCGTCGTCGGCGGCATGCGCTTCTTCGACCACGCGGAGATCAAGGACATGCTCTCCTACCTGAACGTGATCTGCACCCCGGCGGACGATCTGCGCCTTGCGCGCATCATCAACAGCCCGCCGCGCGGCATCGGCGAGCGCAGCATCGAGCTGGTGCGGCAGCTCGCGGCCGAGAATGCGTGCAGCATGTTTGACATTCTGCGCCAGGCCGACCGCTATGCCGAGCTTGCGCGCCCCGCAGTCAAGCTGCGGCAGTTTGCGCAGATGATCGAGGCGCTTCGCGCCTTCGCCGAGGTCAATCCCCCCGACGCGGTCTATGACGAGCTGCTGGAGAAGACGGGCTATCTTCTCACGCTGGAAAGCTCCGGCGACGAGAAGGATCAGACCCGCGCCGAGAACATCAGGGAGCTCAAAAGCTCCATGCTCTCTTACATGAAGGAGTCCGGCGATCTGACGCTGGAGGGCTATCTCGCAAACGTCGCGCTCTACACCGATCTGGACAATTATGATAAGGATTCCGACAGCGTGGTGATGATGACCATGCACAGCGCCAAGGGGCTGGAGTTTCCCACGGTGTTCATCATCGGCGCGGAGGAGGGCATCTTCCCCGGGATGCGCGCCATCGGCGAGCCGGAGGAGATGGAGGAGGAGCGGCGGCTCTGCTACGTCGCGATCACGCGCGCAAAGCGCCGGCTCTACTTAAGCTGCGCGAGGCAGCGCATGCTCTTCGGGCGCACGACCGCGAACCGCGTCTCCCGCTTCGTGGACGAGATCCCCGAGGAGCACATCAAGAAGAACGCGCCCAAGGCGCACGCCGCCTTTGAAGCGCGGCAGTCGAACCCCTACCGCCGCAAGCGCCCGCCCGAGCCGAAGCCCCACGCCGTCGCCGCCCCCAGCGCGCCGAAGCCCGCGGCGCAATCCCCTGCCTTCGCGGTGGGTGACCGCATCCGGCACAAGGCCTTCGGCGAAGGTACGCTCACGAAGATGACCCCGATGGGCGGGGATTATCTGATCGAGATCCAGTTTGCCGACGGGGCGGCGAAGAAGCTGATGCTCCGCGCCGCCGCGCTGCACATGACGAAGCTATGAAAACCGGCGCCCGTTCCCTCGCGGGAAGAGCCGCGCTCTTCTCGACCTCGCTGCTGTGGGGCACCTCCTTCGTCATTCTGAAAAACACGCTTGAGAGCGTGGGGCCGCTCTGGATCCTCGCGATCCGCTTTACGATGGCGGCGCTGCTGCTGGGGCTTTTCGCCGGAAAGCGGCTGCTTCGCCTCTCCAAACAGCAGAAGCGCGGCGGCGCGCTGATGGGGCTCTGCCTCGCGGCGGCCTATATCCTGCAAACCTACGGCCTGCGCTACACCACACCGGGCAAGAACGCCTTCTTAACGGCGGTCTACTGTGTGATGGTGCCCTTTCTGGCCTGGGGCATTTACCGCAGGAAGCCGAAATTGCAGCATGTGCTGGCGGCTTTCCTCTGCCTTGCGGGCATTGGCTTCGTGTCCCTGCAAGGCGGGGAGAGCGGCTTCAACAAAGGCGACGCGCTGACGCTCTCCTGCGGGCTCTTCTACGCGCTGCAGATCATCGTCGTCGAGGAATACGGCGGCGGGCAGGGCGACGCGCTGAGTTTGTCGGTCTTACAGTTTGCGGTGGCGGCGATCGTCTGCTGGCTCGGCGCGCTCCCCCTGGAAGCGCCGCCCGTCAGCGTCCCGGCGGACGCCTGGTTCAGCATCGCCTACATGGGGCTTGTGTGCACGGGGCTCTGCTTTTTCCTCGAGGCCTGGGGCATGCAGTACACCCCCTCCTCCACCGCCGCCGTCATCATGACGCTCGAATCCCTCTTCGGCACGCTGACCTCGGTGCTCTTCTACCACGAGCGCGTCACGGCAAAGCTCCTGCTCGGCTTCGCGCTGATCTTCGTATCGGTACTCATGGCGGAGACAGGGCTTCATCTATTCAAAAAAAACGATGAGAAAACATAGTTTTCTCATCGTTTTTTTTAAGTTTTTTTCAGTTTTCAGAAAATCACAGCTTTCTGTCTGAAAACTGAAAACTGAAAACTTACTTCTTCCCTTCCGGGCCGAAGTAGTGCAGGCAGAGCATGGTGATGTCGTCAAACTGCGGGGCGCTGCCGACGAAGGCGTCCACGGAGGCCTTGACGTTCTCGAGCGTC
>CAJOFI010000110.1 GCA_905233595.1 uncultured Oscillospiraceae bacterium
ATGCGGTAGTCGTTGCGTGCGTAGTAGTTCGTCGTCATGTAGCAGACCTGCACCTTGAGGCCGCGCACCGCGGAATAGTACGGGCTCAGCCCGCCGAAAAACAGCAGCTCATCGTCCGCGTGGGTGGAGAAGAGCAGCAGGTCGGCCGACTCTGTGAGCTGCTGCCAGTCCTGCACCCAAGCGGGCAGCTCGCCGGGCGGGAAGGCGTACAGCTCGCAGAGCCTGAGCTCCATATCCGGCAGCTCGAGGCAAAGATGCGTCTCCGGCTCGTCCAGGCGGACAAGCTCGTGCAGAAAGCCCTGCTCCCCGCAGGCATAGTGCCGCTCCCCCGCCGTGAGCGTCCAGGCCTCCGGGTACGTCCCGTAGACCAGATAGAGCGCGCCGACGGGCGTCTCGCTCGTGAGGGTGACCGTCGTTTTCGGCGTGAAGAGCAGGTCCGTTTTATAGCTTCCGTCCGTGAGCTTCTCCGTCTCGGCGGCTGTGAGATCGGTCTCATAGGGCAGGCACTCCCCCGCCTCCGCGCTCGCGGGAGGCCCCCACAGCAGCAGCGCGAGGCAGACGAGCAGCGCAAGCGCCGACTTTTCTCTCATGAGAGCTTCTTCTTGAGCTCCTGGTTCTGCTTTTTGAGCTCGTCGTTCTGCTTCTCGAGCTCGTCCAGCTTCTTGTTCACCGGGGCGAGCTGCTTTTTCAGCTCCCGCGCGACGGCGGCGCGGTAGATGCGGTTGCGGGCAAGGCTCCCCAGAATCGAGAGCGCCGCGCCGGTTCCCGCGAGGGCGATGGCGAGGTGCTTGAGCGCCTTGGGGTTTGCGTGGGTGAGCAGCAGGCGCATGAGCTTCTGCTGCCGCGTGTCGCCCCTCGTCAGCGCCAGAGGCAGCAGCTCCAGCTCCAAAACGGGGTCTGCCTGTTTTTTCTGTCTGAGCTTCAGCATTTTATGGTTCCCTCCTGTCTTTTTTCCCATTGGGTGTAGTCGCAAAGTGAGAACTTGGGAACTGTTCCGAAATAAGGAACTGTCACGAAATAATCTGTGCAATCTGGCTTGCCTTTTTCGCCTGTAGCTTCGTTGTCAAATCTTGAAATACACAAAGTATTCCTGCGATTTTCCGCCTCGCTACCTTTGCACAATTTATTTCTGCACAGTTCCTAACGCTTTTCCATTATAACGCTTTGTGCCCAAAGCCGCAACAAAAACCTTGCCTCTCGCGGCGCTTTGTCTTATACTGGTATTGTAACGATTCAGTCCCCTTGAAGGGGACTGAATCGTTAAGGAAGCGCTGATTAAATCCGGCGAGAGCGGATGCCGAGAAAATTTGCGTTCTGATGAAGGCAGTTTTTCGCCGGAATACTTTGTGTATTGCAAGAAAAAGTGACAAAATCAGAGCGTAAATTTCCCGGAAGATGCCGAAGACGATTTATTCAGCGTTTCCTTAGGGAAGCGCTGATTAAATCCGGCGAGAGCAGATTCCGAGAAAATTTGCGTTCTGATGAAGGCAGTTTTTCGCCGGAATACTTTGTGTATTGCAAGATTTCGCGATTCCTTAGGGCGAGTCGAAAAATCAGAGGGGGAAATGTCTGAGCAGCAGACAAAAAAGGGGGGTGTTCCCCCTCTGAACCCCCCCTGCACAGGGCAGACTGAATCGTTACCAACGAAAAGGAGCAAAACGATGGACGAGGCTTTTATCCGAACCGAACATGTACTGGGTACGGCCGCCATGGAGAAGCTGTCCGCCGCGCGCGTGGCGGTCTTCGGCCTGGGCGGCGTGGGCGGCTGGGTGGTGGAGGCGCTGGCGCGCTCCGGCATCGGAGCGCTCGACCTCGTGGACAACGACCGCGTGGCGCGCTCGAACCTCAACCGGCAGATCCTCGCGACCCTCGACACCCTCGGCATGGACAAGGTCGAAGCCGCAGAGCGCCGCGTGAAGAGCATCCACCCCGCCTGCACCGTGCGGACTTACAAGTGCTTCTATCTGCCCGAGACGAAGGGGCAGTTCGATTTCACGCAATACGACTATGTGGTGGACGCCATCGACACCGTCGCGGGCAAGCTCGCGCTCATTGAGGAGTGCCGCGCGGCGGGGACGCCCATCCTCTGCGCGATGGGCACCGGCAACAAGCGCGACCCCTCGCTCCTGCGCGTCTGCGACCTCTATGAGACGCGGAACGACGCGCTTTCGCGCGTGATGCGCAAGGAGTGCCGCCGCCGCGGGATCGAGCGCCTGCGCGTGGTCTATTCCCCGGAGGAGCCGCTGTGCCTCGGCCCCGCGCTCTCCGAGCCCGATTCGCGCCGCCGCTCCATCCCCGGCTCCACGCCCTTCGTGCCCCCGGCGGCGGGGCTTCTGATCGCAAGCGAGGTCGTGAAGGCACTGATTAATTGACATAATTACATTTTCATAACACAGTTTACACATTATCAGGAGGTTCATCATGTACGACTACGAGAGAGAACACAGCGCCGTCGTGCGCCGTGCCGGGGCGGAATGCGCGGTGCTGCTCAGGAGCAAGGGCGATTTCCCCCTTGCCGCGCCCTGCACCGTGGCGCTCTACGGCAGCGGCGCGCGCCAGACCGTCAAGGGCGGCACCGGCTCGGGCGAGGTCAACTCCCGCTGCTCGGTGAGCATCGAGCAGGGGCTTGAGAACGCGGGCTTCACCGTCAGCAGCAAATTCTGGCTCGACAGCTATGACAGCCTGCGCGCCCAGGCGCACAGGGACTTCGTGCGCGCCTGCAAGGCGGAGGCGAAGGCGCGCCGCGTCGTCGCGGCGGTCGAATACATGGGCGTCGTGATGCCGGAGCCAGAGTACAACATCCCCCTGCGCGGCGCGGGCGACACGGCGGTCTACGTGCTCGCGCGCATCTCGGGCGAGGGCTCTGACCGCAAGCCCGTCCCCGGGGACATCCTGCTCAGTGAGACCGAGGTGCGGGACATTCTCTGCTGCGCAAAGAAGTACGAGCACTTCCTGCTGGTGCTGAACGTCGGCGGCGTGGTAGACCTCTCCCCCGTGCGGGAGGTGGAGAACGTCCTCTATCTCAGCCAGCTCGGCGGGGAGACCGGGAACGTGCTGGCAGACCTCCTGCTGGGCAAAAGCTACCCTTCCGGCAAGCTGGGCAGCACCTGGGCGGCCTGGGGCGATTACCCCCAGCTCGGGGACTTCGGCGACCGGGACGAGACGCAGTACCGCGAGGGCGTCTACGTCGGCTACCGCTACTTTGACACGGCGGGCGTCAAGCCGCTCTACCCCTTCGGCTTCGGCCTGGGCTACACCGATTTTGCGATCCGCTGCGCCGAGCTTGCGAACAGCGGGGAGGAGATCACGCTTTCCGCCGAGGTCACGAACACCGGCAAGCGCCCCGGCAAGGAGGTCGTGCAGCTCTACGCCTCCGCGCCGCACGACTGGATGGACAAGCCCTATCAGAGCCTCGCGGCCTTCGCCAAGACCGAAGAGCTTCAGCCCGGCGAGACCGCGCGCGTGAGCCTGCGCTTCCGCCTGCGGGAGCTTGCCAGCTTCGACGCGCTGCAGAAGGGCTGGGTGCTCGAGCCGGGGGACTATCTGCTGCGCCTGGGCAATTCCTCCGCCGACACGCGCCTCGTGGGGGCTGTGCGGCTGGACAAGCCGGTGTTCACCGAGAAGGTGCGCCACGCCGTCGGCGCCCCGGAATTTCCCGACTGGCAGCCGGAGCTGCCCGCCGGGAAGACGCCGCGCGGCATCAAGCTTCTGCGCGTCAAGGCCGCCGAGGTCGAGACCGTGAAGCACGACTATGAACGCGAGGACGAGGTCGATCCGCTGATCGAAGCGCTCAGCGACGAGGAGGCGGCGCTTCTGAACGTCGGCGCCTTCGACCCCAAGGGCGGCGTGCTCAGCGTCATCGGCAACGCCGCGCGCTCGGTTGCGGGCGCGGCGGGCGAGACCTGCGGGCTCTTCAAGGACAAGGGCATCCCCGCGCTGGTGATGGCGGACGGCCCCGCGGGGCTGCGCCTCTGTCCGGAGTACGTGATGACCGAGAACGGCCCCCAGGGTCTCGGCGGCGACACCCCGGAGAGCGTGATGGAGTGGATGCCGGAGGCCGTGACCTTCTTTATGAAGCTCAAGGGCAAGAAGCCCCAGGGCGAGGGCGAGGTGCATGAGCAGTACGCCACCGCCATCCCCATCGGCACCGCCATCGCCCAGAGCTGGAACGAGGCGCTGGCCGAGGAGCTGGGCGATCTCGTCGGCGACGAGATGGAGCGCTTCGGCGTGCAGCTCTGGCTCGCCCCGGCGCTGAACATCCACCGCGACGTCCGCTGCGGGCGCAACTTCGAGTACTTCTCGGAAGACCCGCTGATCTCCGGCAAGTTCGCCGCCGCCATCACCCGGGGCGTGCAGAAGCACCCCGGCTGCGGCGCCACGATCAAGCACTACTGCGCCAACAACCAGGAGACCAACCGCTACGGCAGCAACAGCCAGATGAGCGAGCGCGCCCTGCGTGAGATCTATCTGCGCGGCTTCGGCATCTGCGTGCGCGAGAGCCAGCCCCACGCGCTCATGACCTCCTACAATCTCCTAAACGGCACCCACACCTCCGAGCGCCGGGGCATTCTCGAGCGCGTGCTGCGCCGGGAGTTCGGCTACGAGGGCATCGTGATGACCGACTGGGTGCTTCCGGGGATGAACAGCGGCAAGGGCAAGCACGGCGCGCCCAATCCCGCGCTCGTCGCCGCCGCCGGGAACGACCTCTTCATGCCCGGCGGGAAGCGGGACGTGGAGGCCATCCTCAAGGGGCTCACGTCGCGCAAGGTCACGCGAAAGCAGCTCAACGTCAACGCCACCCGCGTCTACCGCATGGCAAAGAAGCTCGCAACCCCCTGATGCGGCTCCCCCCTTCTCCCCACCGCTTCTGACGATCGGCATAGTCTGCGCCCTCGCGGAGGGAGGCAAAGACCGCAGAGAGGACGAATCTCCCCGCGTGGTGATCTCCCAGCAAGTCCCGTCCGCGCCCGACACGTTCAGGAAGAAAGTAAAACGATCACATCCCCAATGGTTTTGAGCGATTTATTGCAATTATCACCTGGTTTTCAACATCGCTACCATATGGTATCGGTCGCACTTTCCCCTCGCAGATAAAAAGCCAATCATCACAATACTCTATTCGTGCAACTTTCCATGTCCCGTCAACAAGACAATTTACGCAGTCTCCA
>CAJOFI010000111.1 GCA_905233595.1 uncultured Oscillospiraceae bacterium
CAGAGCAGAGCAGAGCAGAGCAGAGCAGAGCAGAGCAGAGCAGAGCAGAGCAGAGCAGAGCAGAGCAGGGGCTAACTGCGCCCTCGCGTGCCCTTCAGGGTATTTTGCGTCCTGCGGGGCGCTTGAAACGGAATACTGCATTCGTGATGGATAACCGTCGGATTTGACGGGGTTACTATACCCTGTCAGGTTCGTCGGTTTTTGTCATATAAAGAATAAATCACAAGGAGGCAATTTGGATGAAACAGAGAACAGGAAGAAAGCTGCTGGGCGTTTTGCTCGCGCTGGTGATGGTCGTCGGGCTTGTGCCGGGGATGGGGCTGACGGCATATGCGGAAACGCCGGTCGGATTTGTTGCGTTAAACGAAAACTTCAATAATGGGCTTGGAACATGGTGGGTTAATACTGCATCGCCTGCCTATCATTTTGCGGCAGACAGCGGATATGTTTATGCAGACCCGAATAATGGGAATGACGGGGCTTGGACTTATTGTTATTCGCCCATGATGGATCTAAGCAAAGCAGCGTCCGCTACGCTGGTTTTTAGATATAAGAATCCAACAATTAGCGTTGAAGTTAACGGTGGAATTTTCGATGGATGTGATGACATCTCTGTTGATTATGTTGTAAATAATGATTCTGGTACACGAGTTTTTACAGATGACGATTATAGAACTACACTCCATAATGACTGGCAGACGCAAACGATCACGCTTCCGGAAGGAGCATTGGCAGCGAACGTTCAGATAAGATTCGGTGCGACAAATTGGCAAACGGCAGGTGTCTTTTTTGATGATGTAGCGGTATATTACACGAAATCCATTGAGGCGGCATCAAATAATGTAGAAGTTTCTTACGACGCGGAGGCACATGGTATCACAGTTTCGGTAACCGAGCCGTCGTCCGGGGCTACAGTTATGTATGGCACCACTGAAGGAACCTATGACAAGACAGCCAGCCCAACCATCACGAATGTGGCGGACAGCCCTTTGACCGTGTACTACAAAATTACGGCGGACAACTACGTCGACAAGACCGGCTCTGCAACAGTAACTGTCACTAAGGCCTCGCCGACCGTGACCGCCCCGACGGCCAAGACGCTGGCCTATACCGGCTCCGCGCAGGAATTGGTCAACGCCGGTTCCACCGAGGATGGTACGCTGTATTATGCCGTGACCACCGAGAACACGGCTCCGACGGATGAAAACCTTTATACCACATCCATCCCGACAGAAACCAACGCGGGAACCTACTACGTCTGGTACAAGGCTGTGGGCGATGAAAACCATAACGACAGCGAAGCGGTATTCGTGACCGTGACCGTCAACAAGATAAACAGCACTGTTACCAAAGTGCCGGAGGCCAAGACGCTGACTTATAACGGCTCTGCGCAGGAGCTTGTGACCGCAGGCGAAGCCACCGGCGGCACGATGTACTATGCCGTGACCACCGAGAACACGGCTCCGACGGATGAAAACCTTTATACCGCATCCATCCCCACAGAAACCGACGCGGGAACCTACTACGTTTGGTACAAGGCCGTGGGCGATGAAAACCATAACGACAGCGAAGCGGTATGCGTGACCGTGACCGTTAACAAAGCAAACAGCACTGTTACCAAAGTGCCGGAGGACGGCACGCTGTATTATGCCGTGACCACCGAGAACACGGCTCCGACGGATGAATCGGCTTATACCACATCCATCCCCACCGGCACCGACGTTGGAACCTACTACGTCTGGTACAAGGTCGTGGGCGATGAAAACCATAACGACAGCGAAGCGGTATGCGTGACCGTGACCGTCGCGAACCCCGCCTACACCCTCGCTTCCATCGACGGCATTGCGAACGACTCGGATCATAGCTGGTACAAGGGCAGCGGAAAGGACGTAACGCTCACCGCGAAGCTGGAGGGAGACTTTGACGATTCCTTCGAGCACTTCACCGGCGTGGAGCTGGACGGCGTCGCGCTCTCCAAAGAGGATTACAGCGCCGTCAAGGGCAGCACCGTCGTGACGCTCAAGGCTTCCGCGCTCGAAAAGCTCCAGACCGGCCCGCACGGCGTCACCCTACGCTTCGATAACGGCAAGCTCGATTACGTCGTCACCGTCAAGTACGCGCAGAGCACCGTCGGCGTCGTCGCCGCCAAGACCGGCGACGAGAACAACGCCGCCCTCTGGCTCCTGATCCTCGCCCTCTCCGCAACCGGCGTCGTGCTCGTGAGCAAAAAGCGCCGCGCGTAAGCAGTTTTCAGTTTTCAGACGAGCGCTCTGCGCAAGCCCCCCTTGCCTCTCCCTCCGGGAGAGGTGCCCCAGTGTGCACACTGGGGCGGAGAGGGTTTGCCGCACCAAGCCCTCTCAGTCACCGCCGCAAGCGGCGGTGACAGCTCCCCCGGAGGGGGAGCCGGGAGACGCGCGGGATGATCGAACATACCCATAAAGCCATCGGGCGAAGACGCACAAGGTCTTCGCCCGATTTTAGGAACTGTTCCGAAATGACATTGCCCCGCAGGGGACACCATAACTATTCACTATTCGCTGACCACCGGCCACTCGTACCACGCCGCGACACTACCCCAAAACGTACTCCCGGATGATCCCGGCGATCTTCGTGCTGTGAACGATGTAGGAGCCGTGATCCTCCCCTTCGAGGAACTGGAGGTCGGCGTTCGGGATCGTGGCGGCGATGTGCCGCGTCTCCCCGGGCAGGATGAGATCGCCCGTCCCGGCGAGCACCAGCGTCTCCGCCCGGATGGCGCGCAGCGTGGCGTCCTCGATCTGCGGCTCGCGCAGCATGAGGGCGAGCTTCTCGTCCGGCCTGAGCTTGTTTAAGAGCCAGAGCTGTGCGCGCAGCTTCTTCGTCACGCCCTGGGGGCTGAGATTCGCGCCGCTCACGATCAGGGTCGTGACGCGCTCGGTCTTCGCCGCCGTGAGCAGGCCGACGATGCCGCCGTCACTGAAGCCGTAGAACACCGCGTCGCGCAGGTCGAGCGCCTCCAGAAGGGCGAGCATGTCCGCCGCCATGTCCTCGTAGTGCAGCGCCTTCACCCGGCTCGAGCGCCCGTGCCCGCGCGAATCCACCGTGTAGCAGCAGAAGTCCCGCCGCAGCTCGCGCACGGCCTCGTTGAAGATCGTGTGATCCTCCCCGTTTCCATGCACCAGCAGCAGCGGCCGCCCCTCGCCGGAGCGCTCATAATACAGCTCAATGCCGTTGACTTTCGCGATCATAGTGAAACCTCTCTGTTAAAACGAATAATGAACAGTGAATAATGAATCATTATGGTGTCCCCTTCGGGGACGGATAAAAAATATGGACACTGGAAACTGAAAACGAAAAACCGGGCTGTGAGAAAACAAAGTTTTTTCACAGCCCTTTTCGGAAGCTTATGTATTATTTCTGCGCCTGGGGCTTGAAGTAGGCGACGCAGAAGCACACCACCAGCGCCAGCACCGCGACGACGTACCACACGATCTGCGGGCCGCCGAAGAAGTCGATCATCTGACCGGCCAGCACGAAGGCCATCACGACAGGCACCACGTACTTGATGCAGATGCGGTAGAACTTCTTGAAGCCCTCGGAGGGGTCGCCGTGCGCGACCTCGTCGAGCACCAGATCGGGGCTAACCTCCCAGCCGACTATCAGCGCCATCAGCATCGCGCCGAGCGGCATGGCGATGCCCTCAGACCAGCAGTCCATGAAATCGAGGAAGCAGTCGAGGAAGGTGGGGGGATTGGCAATGCCCATCAGGCTCGCCGGGGAGAAGTTGGAGCCGAGACCGTCCCAGGCGACGAGGATCGCCTCAAACAGGATCAGCAGCGACACGGTCAGCACGCGCTGCTGGCGGGTGTCCTTCTCACCCTTGGAGAGGTCGAGGTCGATCCAGTGGGCGGCGACGGTCTCCATCAGCGAGATGGCGGAGGAGATGGCCGCGATCAGCACCAGCACGTAGAAGATCACGCCGAACAGGGGGCCGAGGCTGCCCATGTTGGTGAACACGTCCTGCAGCGTTACGAACAGGAGGTTCGGGCCGCTCAGCTTGATCTGCCCCACGGGGGTGCCGCTCGAGATCCCGTTCGCGACGGCGGCGGGGATGACCGCGATACCGGCCATAATGGCGATCAGCGTATCGGAAATGACGATGATGGCGGCGTTCTTGACCAGGTTCTCCTCCTTCGAGAGGTAGGAGCCGTAGGTCAGGATCGCGCCCATCGCGAGCGACAGGGAGAAGAACATCTGCCCGCCCGCGGTGCCGAGAACGGTGATGAGGTCGGGGGTCTTCTCAATGAAGCCCGCGGAGACCGCGTAGCCGGGGACGAACATGAACTTGAGCCCTTCCACCGCGTTGGGCAGGGTCAGAGAACGCACGATGATGACCAGCAGCATCACGAACAGCGCGGGCATGCCGATCTTGTTGAACTTCTCGATGCCGCCGGAGACGCCGCCCTGCACGATGGCCATGCAGATGAGGATGAACAGCGCCGTGAACACCACGCAGCCGAGCGGCGTGGTCAGCATGGCGCCGAAGATCTCGCCGCCGGTCATGGCGACCGCGTCATTGCCGAAGGAGAGCTTGGTCATGTTCAGCGCGATGTACTGCAGACAGTAGCCGCCCAGAACGGAGTAGAAGCTCATGATCAAAAAGGGCGCGGCGGTTGCGAGCCAGCCGATCCAGCCAAACCTGGCCGAGACCTTCTTGTAGGCGTCGATGGGGCTGAGCTTGGTCTTGCGGCCGATGGCGAGCTCCGAGACCATGATGATCATACCCACGAATACGGCCAGCAGCAGGTAGACCAGCAGGAAGGTGAAGCCGCCGGACTTGCCCATCTTGTAGGGGAAGCCCCAGATGTTGCCCAGACCGACCGCCGAGCCGATGGCAGCCAGCAGGAAGCCCAGATTGCTGCCCCAGGAACTGCGATTGTTTTCCATAAAAACGCTCCTCTCTCGAATCTTTTTTTGAAGAAGCCCCGGAAAAAAGAAATTGCCGATCCGAGGGGGAACCTTGCGCCGGGGATCGGGCAGACTTTTATTCGTTGCTTCTTTAAATGATTATAGCATTCGAGCCATTGTGCGTCAAGAGCAAATCTGAACAAATTGTGAATGCTCTGATCCGTCGTGAAATGCCAAAGTAAACGCAAGGGCAGTTCGAAAAGGGGTTGCGTTAAGTCTGGCGAAGGAGGGGTATTGCGTTAAGTCTGGCGAGAACGGCAAAA
>CAJOFI010000112.1 GCA_905233595.1 uncultured Oscillospiraceae bacterium
GGGTCGCTGGAAAAGATCGCCCCCGGCAAGTTCATCGGCGGCAGCCGCTTCGGCAACTACGAGGGCAAGCTCCCGGACGCGGACGGGCGGCGCTGGACGGAGTGCGACGTGAACAACGCGGGCAAAAAGACCCGCGGGGCTGAGCGCGTGGTCTTCTCCAACGACGGGCTGATCTACTACACCGGCGACCATTACGAGAGCTTCACGCTCCTCTACGGCGAGCCATGAGGCCGCGCTTCGCGTCGGGAAAGCTTTACGGAGGCTGCGAGAACACGCTTCGCAGCCTCCGTCTCCTTATCTATGCGCCTGCCATTATTTGGTTATTCGACAACTTTCGACAAAATAGAGCGATAAAATTATCACTATTTGTCTAAAGTCCTTGTCGTTTGTAGAAGCGTGTAGTATTATGTCAACAACTTCCCCGCTTGATTCGACAGTTTTCTGTTGTTTTGACGCTGGAATTTATGGTAAATTTAGGGCGACATCACGGTGAAACTGCCATTTTCGGCGCAGCAATGCCCGGTGTATTTATACTTGGGAGGATTATTTATGGAAACCAAAATCCGTGTCTTGATCGTTGATTTCAATTCGGAGTTCTGCCGCCTTCTCAGCGAGCAGCTCAGCGATTCGGAGGATCTGGAGCTTGCCGGTACGGCGTCGGACGGGCTGGAGGCGCTGCGCCTTCTGACGGAGCTGAAGCCGGACGTGCTGCTCACGGAGCTGATGCTGCCGCGCCTGGACGGTCTTGAGCTTCTGCGCCGCCTGCCGGAGACCGGCGCGCAGCCGCGCGTGATCGTGCTGACGGGCTTCTACAACAGCAAGGTGGTCACGGACTGCTCGGAGCTGGGGGTGGACTACTTCATCCCCAAGCCCTGCGAGCCGCAGACGCTTTTGAGCCGCATCCGCCAGGTGGCGGGCAGGCGGGAGGCGGAGGGCGGCTCGGCCGGGATCGACTTTCGCGCCGTCCGCAGCGCCGCCCCCGCGCCGGACACCGAGCTTGAGGCCATGGTCACCGACATCATCCACGAGATCGGCGTCCCCGCCCACATCAAGGGCTACCAGTACCTGCGCGAGGCCATCATCCTCACCATCAAGGACATGGAGATGATCAACGCCGTCACGAAGGTGCTCTACCCCGAGGTCGCCAAGCGCTTCGGCACCACGCCCTCCCGTGTCGAGCGCGCCATCCGCCACGCCATTGAGGTCGCCTGGGATCGGGGCGACATCGAGGTGCTGCAGAAGTACTTCGGCTATACGGTGTCGAATATCAAGGGCAAGCCCACCAATAGCGAGTTCATCGCCATGATCGCCGACAGCCTCACCCTCCAGCAGAAGCAGGCGAGACGGTGAGCGGGAGCGGCCGGTGAATAGTGAACAGTGAATCGTTGCGGTGCCGCTTCGCGACGGATTGTAATTCTGTTCAGTCTTTGACGATAAAAACAGGTAAATTCTCAGCGTCTGGGAATTTTACCTGTTTTTTTCATTTTCCCTCTTGACAAATCGCGAAAGTGTGTTATTGTACTAATCGCCTAATACAGTAACACGAACGGAGGTGCATACAGTGGAATGGGTATTTCGCAGTGAGCTGCCCATCTATTCCCAGCTTGTGGAGAAGATCCGGCTGGGCATCGTCTCCGGGGAGCTTCCTCCCGGCACGAGGCTCGCCTCGGTGCGGGAGCTGGCGGCGGAGGCCGGCGTCAACCCCAACACCATGCAGCGCGCGCTGCAGGAGCTGGAGCGCGAGGGGCTGGTCTTCTCCCAGCGCACGGCGGGGCGCTTCGTCACGGAGGACGTAACAGTGATTGACGCAAACAAGAGGCGGCTTGCGCGGGGGCAGCTCGAGGGCTTTCGCGCGGCCATGGAAAAACTGGGCTATGACCGCGAAGGGATCATAGCGATGTTGAAGGAGGAAGAAGAATAATGGCGATCCTCGAATGCAGGGAGCTGTCCAAGCGCTTCGGGAAGATTCAGGCGCTCGACGGCGTCAACCTCAAGATCGAGCCGGGTCGGGTGATCGGGCTTCTCGGCCCCAACGGCAGCGGCAAAACCACGCTCATCAAGCTTGCAAACGGTCTGCTGACCCCGACGGCGGGCGAAATTCTGATCGACGGCAAGGCGCCGGGGGTGGAGAGCAAGGCGCTGGTCTCCTACCTCTCCGACAAGGAGTATCTGCCCGAATGGATGACGGCCAGACAGCTCATGGACTTTTTCGCGGACTTCTACGCGGACTTTGACCGCGAGAGGGCGCAGCAGATGCTCACGCGCCTCGGCATCGACGAGACGATGCGCGTCAAGCAGATGTCCAAGGGCACGCGCGAGAAGGTGCAGCTCATCCTGGTCATGAGCCGCCAGGCGAAGCTCTACCTGCTCGATGAGCCCATCGGCGGCGTGGACCCCGCGACGCGGGATTACATTCTCGACACCATCATCCGCAACTACAACCCCAGCGCCGCCGTCGTGATCTCCACCCACCTGATCGCGGACGTGGAGCAGGTGCTGGACGAGGTGATTTTCATTCAGAACGGGCGCGTGCTGCTCCAGTCCACGGTGGACGAGATCCGCGAGGAGAAGGGCAAGAGCGTCGATGCGTATTTCAGGGAGGTATTCAAATGTTAGGGAAACTCTTGAAGCATGAATTTCGTGCCACCGGGCGCACGATGCTGCCCATTTACGGCGCAGTTCTGGTGCTGGCGGTGCTGGCCAACGTCTCGATCCGCATGCTGAGCGGGAACGTGGGACCCCTGCTCTCCATCTTCTTCGGGCTGATCGTCGCGGCCTTCGGTATCTGCGTCGTCGCGGCCGGCGTCATGACCATCGTGTTGATGGTCAAGCGCTTCTACACCAACTACCTCAAGGACGAGGGCTATCTGATGCACACGCTCCCCGTCAGCGTCCACGGGCTCGTGTGGAGCAAGATGATCGTCTCCATCGTCTGGTTTGCCGCGACCTTCGCGGTGATCGGGCTGGTGCTGCTGCTGACCGCTTTGATCCAGACCGATACCAGCCTGGCACAGTTCTTCGCCGGATTCCCGAGCTGGGCGGAGCTCCGCGCCATGCTCGCCCGCGAGGGCGTCCCGATGAGCGATCTGTGGCTCATCGCGCTGGAGCTGCTCATCGCCGCGATCGTGAGCGGGCTTTATACCTGCCTGCACTTCTACGCCGCCATGAGCCTGGGGCACATGTTCGCCAAGGATAAGATCCTGCTCTCCATCGTCTTCTTCGTCGGCATCAGCTTCGTGCTGAGCTTCGCGACCACCGGCTACGGCACGGGGCGGCTCGTGCGTCTCGAGCATGTCGGCTCGACGCTCGACACCGCGCACCAGACGCTGCGCTTCGTGCAGGCCATCCTCGGCGAAGGGCTGCTGCTGGAGCTCGTCCAGTCTGCGGTGCTGTACGTCGCCACCGTGCTGAGCCTCAAGAGGGGGCTGAACCTCGCGTAAAAGCAGCGTCGGTTTTCCCTGCCGCGCTTGCGGCTGAAAAAGTCACCGTCCTTCTCCAGACCTTCGGCTAAACGCCGCGGCGGGAGAAGGCGGTGACTTTTCGCGTCAAAGGATACGGCTCTCCGAGGCAAAGTCAGCAAGAACGCGCGATCCGCGCATTTTCCGTGACTGAAAACACGACAAACGCATGAGTGAACAATTTATAAAAACGTGACCAATTGAGCTTGGCTCCCCCTCCGGGGGAGCTGTCGAGCGAGCTTGCGAGCGAGACTGAGAGGGCGTTTCGAGGCGTGTGCATGGCG
>CAJOFI010000113.1 GCA_905233595.1 uncultured Oscillospiraceae bacterium
ATTACTGTAACCGCCGACGTCACGGTGACGATCAATGAGGGCGTGACGCTGACCGTCAACGGCGGCATTGACGCAACCGGCCACACCCTGACTGTCGCGGGCACAGGCACGCTGGTTGTCACGGGTGCGAATGGGCGAGACGGAACTAATGTTGATGACGGAACCGGGAGCGACGGTTCAGCAGGCGGCGACGGTTTTAAGGGTGATATCATTGTTAACGGCGCTACCATCAATATAATAGGTGGTAATGGTGGCAATGGTGGCGACGCTCGACAAGAAGGCAAAAATGGTGGAAATGGCGGCAACGGCATTTCCGGCAACATCACTGTCAACAGTGGATCAGCTACTTTAACCGGCGGCAGCGGTGGCAACAGAGGCAATGGCAAAGATGCCGCAGACCCTGAATTCGAAGAAAATGGTCAACCCGGCTCTGAGGGTAGCGTCGGCAAGGCCGTCACCGGAACCATTACCGGCTTCGCACAGGAAAAAGATGATAACAACATGTGGACTGATGTTTTGGGTACCACTGCAACAAAGCGTTATGTCAGGATGGAAGGGGCGGCAGTTGAGTACCCTCTCTGGGTCGGCGGCGTACAGGTGACGAGCACGAACGCGGCGGATGTGTTCAGCGACGGCAAGGTGAGCTTCACCCCCGCCACAGACACCACCCCTGCCACGCTGACGCTGAACGGCTTTACCTTCTCGGGTAGTAGTGAGGGTATCAAATATGAGGGAAGTGATCAGCTAAACATCGTACTGACAGGAGAAAATTCAATCACAAGCACTGACCGTAAGGATGGCATTAAATCGACTGGTAATCTCAATTTTTCCGGTGCCGGTTCTTTGTCAGCCACCGGTACCGGTGATAACAGTCATGGCATCTCTGGCGCAACGGGTGTGACAATCAGCGGCGGCACAATCACCGCTAGCGGAAGCGGCAAAGCGATAAATGGCACCGTGAAGAACGCCATCGCCGGTACCGGCTGGACGAACGTAGAAGGTACCGAAGGGCAGGGAAGCATTGCAATCAGCACAGAGGGTCAGTCTCTTGAAAGCTATAAAAAAGTTCAATTCCCGTCAGTAAAAGCCGCGCAGACCATCACCGCGTCCGATGTGACAGCCACCTACGGCGACGCGGGCAAGAAGATCGAAGCTTCCACCTCCGGCGACGGCGCAATTAACTATGCAGTCAAGAGTGGCGACGCCGTGACCGTGGACGACTCTGGTAATCTCACCATCGTCAAAGCGGGTACTGTGGTTGTCACCGTTACAGCGGCGGAAACCACGACCTACGCACAGGCTACCAAAAGAACGTGACCGCGACCGTTGACGGACAGCCCCACGGTATTACTGTGAATGTGACTGACCCTGCCTCTGGTGCAACCGTGAAGTACGGCACTGAAGAGGGCAGTTATACTCTTGACGCCAGCCCGACGCAGACTGAAGTGGGAACGCAGACCGTCTACTATCAGGTAACGGCAGATAACTACACTACCTATACTGGCAGCGCCACTGTGACGGTTAGCGATAAGAGTACACAGACAATCAACGCTTCTGATGTGACTGCTACCTATGGTGATACTGACAAGAAAGTCGAAGCTACTACGGACGGCAATGGAGCAATCACCTATGCCGTCAAGGACGGCGGTGCGGATTACATTGATGTGGATGCTTCTACAGGCGCACTGACAATCAAGAAGGTCGGCACAGCCACCGTCATTGTAACGGCAGCGGAGACAAGTACATACGCAAAGGCTACCAAAGAAGTGACCGTGACCATCAACAAGGCGAACGCTGTAGCGGCCTCTGTTACAGCAAACAACAGAACTTATGACGGTACGGAGAAACCGCTTGTGACCGTGACAGGTGAACCAACAGGCGGCACGATGCAGTACGCTCTCGGCACCGCAACCGAAGCCACACAACCTTATACCACATCCATCCCCACCGCCACGAACGCGGGAACCTACTACGTCTGGTACAAGGCCGTGGGCGATGAAAACCATAACGACAGCGAAGCGGTATGCGTGACCGTGACCGTCGCGAACCCCGCCTACACCAACGACGCCTCTCATAGCTGGTATAAGGGCAGCGGAAAGGACGTAACGCTCACCGCGAAGCTGGAGGGAGACTTTGACGATTCCTTCGAGCACTTCACCGGCGTGGAGCTGGACGGCGTCGCCCTCTCCAAAGAGGATTACAGCGCCGTCAAGGGCAGCACCGTCGTGACGCTCAAGGCGTCCACGCTCGAAAAGCTCCAGACCGGCCCGCACGGCGTCTCGATCCGCTTTGATAACGGCAAGGTGGACTACACCGTCACCGTCAAGCCCGCACAGAGCACCGTCAGCGTCGTCTCTCCCAAGACCGGCGACGAGAACAACGCCGCGCTCTGGCTCCTGCTCCTCGCCCTCTCCGCAACGGGCGTCGTGCTCGTGAGCAAAAAGCGCCGCGCGTAAGCAGTTTTCAGACGAGCGCTCTGCGCAAGCCCCCTTGCCTCTCCCTCCGGGAGAGGTGCCCCAGTGTGCACACTGGGGCGGAGAGGGTCTGCCGCACCAAGCCCTCTCAGTCACCGGTGTGAGCACCGGCGACAGCTCCCCCGGAGGGGGGCCGGGAGACGCGCGGCACAATTGAAACTCCCATAAAGCCATCGGGCGAAGACGCACAAGGTCTTCGCCCGATTTTTCTGCAATGTGGAAAACAGTATAATATTTTCATAGAGAAAGCACGGCGAATCCGTAGTTTATTACGGTTTTGCCGTGCTTAGGAACAGTTCCTTATTATCGAAATATTGAAAATCGCCGCGCGAGCGGCTGATAGCCGCCTCTACGGGAGACTGCGAGAATTTTGACTTTTTCACTGCTCCTTTTTGAAGACGAAGAGCTTGCTCACCACGTAGTTGAGCACCACGACAACGATCTGGGCGATGAGCTTTACGAGCATTTCGTTTCCGTGCAGCAGGGTCACGAAGACGAGCAGGATCGCCTCCTCCACGCCGAGGGTTGCGAGCCTGCCGACGTAGAAGGACACGAACTGCCGAAAAGCCTCGCCGCGTGTGGCGGGTTTGGCCTCGAAGACCCATTTTGCGTTGGTGAAGTAGGCGAAGGTCACTGCGCAGAGCCAACTGACGACGTTCGCAATCAGTACGTGGATGCGCAGCGGGTAGGTGCACAGCCAAAAGCTCACGAGGCTCACCACGGTGGTCAGCCCGCCGAAAATGAGATAGAGCAGCACTTCCTTGTATTTGAGGCAGAGCGCCTTGAGCTTTTCGATCATTCCCCGTCCCTCCCGCAGATACCGGCGATGATGTAGCGCGGGCGACCCTTGATCTCCTCATAGATGCGGGCGACGTAGTAGCCGATGATGCCGAGGGAGATCATGATGAGGGAGCTTGCAAACAGCAGCAGCAAAATCACCGTCGTGAAGCCGCCGAGGGCGATGCCCATGATCTTCTGCACCAGCGCCACGACGGAGAACACGATGGCGGTCAGCAGCATCACCACGCCGAGCAGCGTGATGAGGTGCAGCGGCGCGGAGGAGAAGGAGCCGATGTTGTTGATGGCGTAGCGGATGAGCGAGCGGGTGGACCACTTGCTCTCCCCGGCGGTGCGCTCCTGCACGCGGTAGCTGACCTCCGCGCGCCGAAAGCCCACCCAGAAGCTCAGCGCCCGGAAGAAGACGTTGCGCTCCGGCATTTTGTTGAGCGTGTCCACGACCTTGCGGTCGAGAAGCTTGAAGTCCGAGGAGGCGGACATGTCCAGCCCCGTGGCCTTGCTGATGAGATTGTAGAAGCTCAGGGACGCGAAGCGGTGGAAGCCCGACTCCTCGCCCCGATCCTCCTTGATGCCCTCGACCACCTCATAGCCCTGCTCCCAGAGCCGGTACATCTCGACGATCTTCTCGGGCGGGTGCTGCAAATCGCAGTCCATGACCACGCAGCAGTCGCCCCTGGCCTGCTCGAGCCCGGCGAACATGGCGGCTTCCTTGCCGAAGTTGCGGCTGAAATGCACGCCCACGACGTGGGGATTTTCCCGGCTGGCCTTCTCGATCTCAGACCAGGTCTTGTCGCGGGAGCCGTCGTCCACGAAGAGAAGCTCGTGCGCGATCCCGGCGCCGTCGAGGATGCCGGTGACGGTCTTCGCCGCGAGGGCGATCATTTGCTCCTCATTGTAGGAGGGGAGAATCACAGATAACATAGAGTTTCCTTCTTTATTTATAAAGTAGATAGGTCGCGGAAAGCCCGTTTTCGTACAGCGCCTCCCAGCCGGTGTAATCGCTGCCTGCCGTGAGCCGGGGCAGCATCTCCTCCGGGACGAAGCCGCTGCCCCAGAAGGCGCTGCGGTCGATGTATACCACGCAGGTCTCGCCCCCGCGCGCGCCGAGATAATCGCCCAGCGCCTCGGAGGCCGGGTCGCCGGTGACGAAGAGATCCTCAAAGTGCATGAGCTGCAGCAGATCCTGCGTGAGCGGGGCGAAATAGCCGTCCGTCACGTAGACGCAGGGAGCCTCGGCGTAGGGGGCAATGGCCGCGTCATAATCCCGGTACTCGGGGTAGAGGTACTCCGGCGGCACCGTGCGCGCTTCCCAGAGCGAGAGGGCGAGGATCGCAAGTGCGAGACCGTGCTTCCAAAGCCCCTTGCGGGGAGAGGCGCGCAGCCCCTGCTCGATCAGATGCAGCAGCAGCGAGAAGAACGTCAGCAGGATGGGGATGACGTTGTAGAGATAGCGCTCCTCCGTCACCGGGGAGATCACCGCCACGAGCGGGAAGGTGACGACGGCGGGCAGCAGGATCAAAAGCCCGTCAAAGCGCAGAAGCCCCTGCTTTTTGGCCGAGGCGACGCCCCCGCCGCAGAGCAGCAGCGCAAGCAGCAGCGCGGGCAGCAGATAGATCGCCGCGTGCAGCCCGTGCCGCAGATAGCCCAGCATCAGGCGCAGCCGCCCCGCGTACTGCGAAAAGAGGCTGAGATTTTCCAGCGCGTTTCCGCCGGAGACGAGCTTCTCCGCGAAAAGCTGCTCGAGGCAGGCGGGGAAGCACAGCACCAGCAGCGCCACGCCCCCGAACGCGCAGGAGGCGAAGGCGCCCATCGAGCGGTACTGCCGACGCGCAAGCTGCCGCAGCACGAAGAAGCCGCAGAGGAAGAAGGCGTAGAACACGAAGTAATACTGCGTCATCAGCCCGAGGAAGATCACGACCCCGCAGAGCGGGTAATCGACCGCCCTCGGCCTCCGCATCAAGCGCACGACCAGCACGGCCAGCTCCACCGTCAGGGCGGTCATGAGCACGTACATGCGGATCATCAGCATCGTGGAGAGGCCGATGGTGCTCAGCCCGTAGAGCGCGACCGTGGCCGCGGCGTTCGTCGGGCTGTCGTAGAGCGCCATCACCAGCCGCCAGAGGGCGAGCAGCGCCCAGAGATAGATGAGCCCGTCGAGCGCAAGCCCGGTCCATTTGCTGAAAACCCCGGGCGTGAGGGAGGAGGCGGCGTTGAAGAGCCAGTAGTAGAGCGGGGGGTGCACGTCCCGCGCCTGGTTATAGCTGACCGAGGCAAAGTCCCACAGCTCCCCGGGCTCCACCTCGACGTATTCGAGAAGCACGGCGCGGTTTACGCCGTCAAGTCCAAGAGCATGATGACCGAGGAAGTCGGCCTTAACGAAGTGCTCGAGGAAGCTGGCATCAAGGATTTCGTCAATGAACATGCCGCTCTTGCGACAGGAAAACAGCAGGCAAACCCCGCCGATGACCAGCAGCACCAGCGCAAGCAGCCCGTATCGCCGCAGAAATCGCTTCATAGCCACCTCCGCAAAGGATAGGATTCGACAAATTTCAGTATAATCCAAAATCGCCGTTTCCGCAATCCTTTTCTTCGGCGGGTCAATACACGAATTCCGGCGTGAACTTGACAAGCACCGTGTCCCCGATCACGCGGATGGAGCCGGGCTCCGGGTAGCAGGGCATGTCGCGCGCCTCCTGCGTGTGCATGAGGGCGAGCGCCTCCCCGCCGGTGGCGAAGCGGAAGCCCGCGTCGATGAACAGGCGGTAGAAGCACCAGTCGTTCTGGCTTGCCTCCATGTCGTATGGGGCGGCGGTGATGAGCGCGCCGGTTCCGGCGATGTCGTTCTCGGCGGGGCTCAGCTCCTCCGGCAGGCGCAGATAGAAGCCCGCGGAGGGGTAGAAGGCGACGGCAAGCTCACTCCGGTAGTCGGGCAGGGAGCGCACCTGCGTCATGATCGTGGTGGCGAGGGAATAGGTCTGCTCATAGCTGAGCTGCAGCTTGAGATAGCTGCGGTTGGCGTAAAAGACGTTGACGCCCGTCACAAGGCAGAGCGCGAGACAGCAGAGATCCCTCCCGGCGTTTTTCAATCGCGCGGGGAGCTGCTCGATGGCCAGGAAAACGAGAACATAGAGGGCGACGAAGCTGTAGAGCGTGAGGGTGTGGATGCGGCTCCACTCCAGGCGCAGATACAGGCAGCAGACCGCGAGCGGCAGCAGCAGAAGGCAGAGCGCGAGCAGCAGCGCGTTGGGAAGGCAGCGCGCCCGCAGCACGGACGCGGCGAGAGCGAGGACGGCGATGAGCAGGGCGATTGCGTGCAGGGCGCGGGAGAAGCGCGAGACGATCAGCATGTTGTAGCGCGAGGTGAGGTTATAGAAAAACATGCGGTAGGCGCGCCAAAGCCCCTCGGCGAGACCGGGGCCGGTATAGAGCGCCTCGTTTGCGTAGGCGTTCATCTCCGTGCCCCAGACGGCGGAGGCGATACGCAGCGACAGCGCGTAGA
>CAJOFI010000114.1 GCA_905233595.1 uncultured Oscillospiraceae bacterium
TCTTGAAATACACAAAGTATTCCTGCGATTTTCCGCCTCGCTACAGGCGAAAAATCCTACGCCATCTTTGCACAATTTATTTCTGCACAGTTCCTTATCCCCCTCCGCAAGCGTCAGATCGTCCAGCAGCTCCCGCCGCAGCAGCACGTTTAGCACGTCCGCCGTGCCCGACAGCCGCAGCACCGAGAGCGGGAACTGCCAGAACTCCGCGCCTCGGCTCGCGTGGGAGAAGCCGGGACGCCCCGCGAGCGTCCCCACCAGCAGGAGAGAATTGTTTTCCGGGATCATGTCCATGTCGTTTGCTCCTTATGTGATGATGCTTCAATCTATTCCACGCGCCCTCTTGAATATGCCTCGGAAAGCGGGTATAATGAGGGCACAAAACAGACAAAAGGAGACTGCCCTATGGACATCAAGGATATTCTGGAAAAATGCGACCATACCCTTCTGCGCGTGGACTGCACGAGTGAGGAGATCCGGAAGCTCTGCGACCAGGCCATCCGCTACCACTGCGCCTCGGTCTGCATCCCGCCCTGCCACGTCGCCGGCGCGAAGCGCTACGTGGGCGACAAAATGAAGATCTGCACGGTCATCGGCTTTCCCAACGGCTACAACACCAGCGCGGTCAAGGCCTTCGAGGCCGCCGACGCGGTGAAGAACGGCGCGGACGAGGTGGATATGGTCATCAACCTCTCCATGGTCAAGGACGGCTGCTGGGACATGGTGGAAAAAGACATCAAGGCCGTGGCGGGCGCTGTGCCCGATACGCTTCTGAAGGTCATTATCGAGTGCTGCCTGCTGACCGAGGAGGAGAAAATCAAGCTCTGCGAGATCGTCACCAGAAGCGGCGCGGAGTACATCAAGACCTCCACGGGCTTTTCCAAGGGCGGCGCCACGCGCGAGGACGTGAAGCTCATGCGCGAGCATTGCCCCGGCTTCGTCAAGGTCAAGGCCGCGGGCGGTATCTCGAGCCTCCAGGACGCGGAGGACTTCATCCGTCTCGGCGCCGACCGCCTCGGCACCAGCCGCGTCGTCAAGCTCGCCATGGAGCTGGAGAACGCGGAAGGCGCGCCGGACGAGAAGTACTGAGGAAAGTGAATAGTGAATAGTGAAAAGTGAATCGTTCCTTAGGGAAGCGCTGATTAATCCAGCTTCGGCGTCTACCGGCAAATTTCCGCCGGCTCTGCGTTGCAAAAGTTTGAAATACACAAAGTATTCCTGAATCAGCGCTTCCTTAGGTGTCGCTTCGCGACGAATTTCAATTTGTCCCCAAAGGGGACTCCATAACTCTTCGATTTTTACTAATATTCCCTCTTGACAAATCTCCCGATCCCTGTTATAGTAATCAAGCTAAAACAAAGAAGGTGCGGCATCCCCGTCCTCACCCGGCGGCAAATCGTCAGTCCGGGTCAATAAGAGCAACGCCCCCGGAAGGGGATTTACGCTGTTTTTATGCGCGGATGCTGTGCGTCCGCGCTTATTTTATAACCGTCATTTTTCGGAGGTGTTTCCCATCGCAAACGCGGTTCATCAAATCAACGAAGAGATCCTTGACAAGGAAGTGCGCCTGATCGGCGCGGAGGGTGAGCAGCTTGGCATCATGTCTGCCGCCGCGGCTTTGAAAATCGCCGAGGAGCGCGAGCTCGACCTCGTTAAGATCGCTCCGGGCTCCAATCCCCCCGTCTGCAAGATCATGGACTACGGCAAGTTCCGCTTTGAGCAGACCAAGAAGGAGAAGGAAGCCAAGAAGAATCAGCGTGTGATCGAGATCAAGGAGATCCGTATGTCTCCCGGCATCGACACCAATGACTTCAACACCAAGCTGAAAAACGGTCAGAAGTTCCTCTCCGACGGGGATCGCGTCAAGGTGTCCGTGCGTTTTCGCGGGCGCGAAATGGCGCACACCGAGATCGGCGCCCAGCTTTTGAAGGACTTCGCGGCCAAGTGCGCGGATATCGCCAATATGGACAAAGCACCCAAGCTCGAGGGCAGGAATATGTCCATGTTCCTCTCCCCCAAGCCCGTCACCCCGGCGAAGAAGCCGGCAAAGCCCAAAGAGCCGAAGGCCACGCCGACCCAAGGCTAAATACGTAAAGGAGAAATCGTCATGCCCAAACTGAAAACCCATAGCGGTGCCAAGAAGAGATTCAATCTCACCAAGACCGGCAAAGTGAAACGCGCCCACGCGTTCAAGAGCCATATCCTCACCAAGAAGGACACCAAGCGCTGCCGCCGTCTGCGCTCCGAGGCTTATGCCGACGTGACCAACGTAGCTACCATCAAGAAAATGATCCCTTACAAATAAGGGCAGACGGACAATAGGAGGATATACAAATGGCAAGAGTTAAAGGCGCAATGATGACCCGCAAGCACCGGAACAAGGTTCTCGGTCTGGCCAAGGGTTACTGGGGCAACAAGTCCCGTCACTATAAGATGGCAAATGAGCAGCTCATGAAGTCCGGCCGCTATGCTTACGTCGGCCGTAAGCAGAAGAAGCGCGACTTCCGCAAGCTGTGGATCACCCGTATCAGCGCGGGCTGCAAGGCCAACGGCATGAACTACTCCAGCTTCATGCACGGCCTCAAGCTCGCCGGGATCGACATGAACCGCAAGATGCTCTCCGAGACCGCGATCCACGATCCCGCCGCCTTCACCGCTCTCTGCGACTGCGCAAAGAACGCCGTCAAGGCTTAATTCAATACGCTGACAGGGGATGCGCTTTGCGCATCCCCTGTTGTCGTATGGAGTGGTCAGTGAAAAGTGAAAAGTGAATAGTGAATAGTGAAAAGTTATGGTGTCGCTGCGCGACGGCTCCTGATATGCGGTAGGGGACGAGAAGTGCCGAAGAAATCGCCGGTTGAGCGGCGGTTTCTTTTTTTACATTGCAAAAGCGTCGCTCTTATAGTAAAATCAAAGCAGCTCAAACGAAAAAACTGTTCAGGAGGTTTTTCCCATGATTCTCGATACCGCGAAATATCTGGGCGCCTGTGCTTGCGGGCGGGTGCATAGCCTGCGCACGAAGCTGGTTGTGTGCGAATACGGGGCGCTTGCGAAGTTTGACGAGTATATGCGCGACGCGGGGCTCTCCGGCTATCGCACGGTGATCTACGACACGAATACCTACCACCTGCCCGGCATGGTGCACGTGCGCGCCGACCAGGAGATCGTGCTCGAGGCGCAGGGGCTGCACAGCGAGAAGGGGCTCATTGAAAGCTGCATGCAGCGCTTTGAACGCAAGCCCGACTACGTCGTGGTCGTGGGCGGCGGGACGCTCATGGACTTCGGGCGTTACAGCGCCTGGAAGCTCGGCATCCCCTTCGTCGCCATCCCCACCATCGTCTCCTCCGACGGCTTCACCGCCGACATCTGCTCCATCATCATCGACGGGCAGAAGAAGTCCATCCCCATGCAGGCCGCCGACGCCGTGATCTGCGACATCGGCATCGTGGCGGGCGCGCCGCGTTTTCTGACCATCGCGGGCGTGCAGGACATCATGGCCAAGTGCGTCTCCATCGCCGACTGGAAGATCGCCTCCCTCGTCTCGGGCGAATACTTCTGCCAGCAGGTGTGCGACATGGCGCAGGAGGCGCTGGAGCTGATGACCCGCTGCGCCTACGATCTCAAGGCGGGCAAGGAGCCGGACATTGAGACCATGGCCTACACGCAGATGCTCTCGGGGCTTACGATGCAGATCCTCTCCAACTCCCGCGCCGCCTCCGGGGCGGAGCACCTGGTCGCGCATCTCGTCGAGATGAAGCCACGCGGCTTTGAAAACGCCCACGGGCTGCACGGCGAATGCGTCGGCGTGGGAACGCTGCTGGTGGCGGAGGCCTACCACAAGCTGGCGCAGCGCGAGAGCATTGAGGTCAGACCCTTCAAACCCATCGACGAGGCTTGGGTGCGCTGGGAGTTCGGCGATCTCGCCGACGGCATTCTGAAGGAGAACGAAAACGACGTGCTGGCTTCCTTCCCGCCCGAGAACATCAAAGCCCACTGGCAGGAGATTCGGGACATTATTGCCCAAATCCCAAGCTATGAGAAGCTTTTGGAGCTCTACACCGCCATCGGCGCCAAGCACTCCCTCGAGGAGCTGGGCATCGACCCGAGCGTCAAAGACAGCTTCCTCGACATCTCCAGCGCGATCAGAAACCGCTTGACGCTGGCGAGAATGACGAGACTGATGGCTCTCGAGTGAAGAGTGGATAGAGAATCTTGAAAAAGTGAAGCGTGAAGGTGGTCTTCGGGGAACAATTATAGTAAACGAATTTGAAAAATGAGTTTACTATATAATCCGTCCCCGAAGGGGACTCCGAAGCTTTTCACCATTCACTTTTCACTATTTACTAAATCTGACTGAAAGGAGTTTTCCTCCATGCAATACATTATGGCGCTCGATCAGGGGACGACCAGCTCCCGCTGCATTTTGTTTGACAAATCCGGCAACATCTGCGCCGTTGTGAACAAGGAATTCCGGCAGATCTTCCCCCAGCCCGGCTGGGTGGAGCATGACGCCAACGAGATCTGGGACACGACCTACGAGGTCGCCCACGCGGCGATGGCGAAGCTCAACGTCAAGGCCGCCGACATTGCCGCCATCGGCATCACCAACCAGCGCGAGACCACCGTCGTCTGGGACAAGGAGACCGGGGAGCCCATCGCCAACGCCATCGTCTGGCAGTGCCGCCGCACCTCGGACATCATCGACGGGCTGGTGAAAAACGGGCACGGCGAGCGCATCCGCGAAAAGACCGGGCTCGTGCCGGACGCCTACTTCTCCGGCTCCAAGATCCAGTGGCTGCTGGATAACGTGCCCGGGGCGCGCCGCCGCGCCGAAGCCGGGAAGCTTCTCTTCGGCACCATCGACACCTGG
>CAJOFI010000115.1 GCA_905233595.1 uncultured Oscillospiraceae bacterium
CGTCACCGCCAAGTCCCAGACCTGGACCTACGACGGGCAGGCGCACAACTGCCATGAGTACACCGCCTCCGCCGCGCTGCAGGACGGCGACACCATGACCGTGAGCTTTGACGCGGCAAGCACCATCACCGACGTGGGCACCGCCGCCAACAAGATTAACGCCGTCACCATCAAGGACAAGAACGGCAACGGCGTGGCCTACGCCCTCAACGGCCTCGGCACCGGCAAGTACAACGTCACCGTGCAGGACGGCACGCTCAAGGTCGATCCCTTCAAGCTGACACTCACCGCCGTCTCCGCCGAGAAGTACTACGACGGCACCGCGCTCAAGAACGACAACGTCAAGGCCAGCGCCCTCGTCAGCGGGCACAAGTTCTCCGTCGTGCGCTTCGCCGTGACCGACAGCCAGGGCAACCTCATCAAGAACGGCCCCGTCTCCGTCGGCACCTACACCAAGAAGGTCACGGACGTGACCATCCTTGACAGCAAGGGCGCGGACGTCACCAAAAACTACGACATCACCAAGGTGGACGGCACCCTCAAGGTGCTCCAGGCCGACGGCAGCGCCAACTCCAAGAGCCCGAAGACCGGCGATGAGAACAACATGGGTCTCTGGATCGGTCTGCTCGCAGCCTCCGCGCTGATCCTGCTCGGTGTGGTGGGCTACGTCCTCTACCGGAACAACCGGAAGGCCGCCCGTAAAAAGGCTCGTCGCAGATCGAACCCCGAGAACAAACAGTAAATAATCACAGGGGATGTGAGAAATCACATCCCCTGTCGTTTTGCGTTTTGAGGAGAACGAACAACAAAAGGCGTTTCCTTAAAGCGTCGGATAGAAGCCAATATTTTGATACGTCTGTTAAATTTTGAGGGGCGTCCTGTTCCTATGCTGCCGAAACAGTTCCGAAATTCAAAACCGCGTCCCCTTTTTGCTTTTCCCGCCGCTTGATTTCGAGCCCGCGCCGTATTATACTATCGTTATCAGAGAACACCGGAAGGAGACGGGTAAATGGACACCGTATTGGAATATATTCGCTGGCGTGGGGATATTCCCCTTTCCTGTGACGGGCTGCGGGACGCGGACATTCTGGTGCTGAGCCTGCTGAGCTATCTCGATCTCAAGCCCGTGTGGAGCACGCACGTCGAGCCCTTCCGCCTGCGCGACTGCAAGCGCATGGCGGACGCCGGGAAGCTCCGCGTCCTGCTGACCGGGACGGGGCTTGGCTACGAGCAGATCATGGCCGCCGCCATCAATTCCCGCCGCTTCGGGGAGCTCGAGCTGCGCGACTACGTGGATCTCGTGCGGCAGGAGCCGCCGACGCAGTTCTCCGCGCTGTGCTTTCACGCGCCGAACGGCCTTAACTTTCTGACCTACCGGGGCACGGACGACACCCTCGCCGGCTGGGAGGAGGACTGCATGATCGGCTTCACCCGCACTGAGGCGCAAAAGCTTGCGCTGGACTACGCCAAGCAGCACCTCAAGCCCGGTCAGCGCTGGTACATGGCGGGGCACTCCAAGGGCGGCAACCTCGCGCTCTTCGCCGCCTGCAACCTCCCCGACGCTGCGCTGAACACGCTCGAGCGCATTTACATCCTCGACGGCCCCGGGCTCTGCCCCGAGGTCATGGACGCCAAGGCCGTCACACGCATCGAAAAGCGCTGCCGCCGCATCTCCCCTTCCTTCTCCGTCATCGGCAAGATCTTTGAGCCGCAGATCTCGGACGCGCGCATCGTGCGCTCCACGGTCTCCGGCCTCTTGCAGCACAGTCTGGCAAGCTGGGGCATCGAATACGGCGAGCTTGCCCTCTGCAGGGAGCACGATCCCACGAGCGTCTGGCTCAACGCCGCCATCCGGAGCTGGCTTGCCAATATGTCCCAGGAAAACCGCGTCATCTTCGTGCATGAGCTCTTCGCCGCCCTCTCCGCCGGTGGGGCGCGCACGGTGACGGAGCTTGATAAAGGCGGGCGCGCGGGCTACGAGCTGATTTTGCGCAAGCTGCTGGAATCGAGCGACGTGACGCGCCATACGCTGACCGATCTCCCCCTCCAGGCGGTGAGCCAGGCCGTCAACCTCCTGCGCCGCCAGAACACGCAGGCTCCCAAGGGCAGCGAGCTGTGAACCGCAGCGCGGCTTCCGTCTGCGTTTTCCGCCACGATTGCTGTTGCAACGGCAAAATGCGCAAATATCTTCTTTACTTTTCGGCAATCGTATGTTATTATTGTTATGTCTAAAGAACTGTGCAGAAATAAATTGTGCAAAGATGGCGTAGGATTTTTCGCCTGTAGCGAGGCGGAAAATCGCAGGAATACTTTGTGTATTTCAAGATTTGATTGCACAAGTTATTTCGGAACAGTTCCTAAAATGAATCTCACCGCACTCAGAGATTTTATACTTACAGGAGGTATTTATGAAGAAAGTACTTGCGCTTCTTCTGCTCGTTACCATGCTTGCAAGTCTCGGTGTCTCCGCCTTCGCGGAAACCTATGTGGAGAATTATTTCACCACGCCCGCCGGTTATATGACCAAAGATGACGCGAAAACCATCGCCAAGATCGTGCACACCGATGAGGGCGCTGTCAATGACGATGTGTTTGCCTATTTCGACAAGCTTTCCGACGCCTTCGACAACGTCGCCTACGTCCAGCAGCACGACCGCATCTTCCTCTATCAGTCTGACAGCACCAATCTCAAGTTCCCGCTTTTCGAGCTGGGTCAGGATTTTTATATGGTCATTGAGCGCGGCAGCGACGTGGAATACACCGGCGAGGTCGGCGCGCAGGATTACTTTGTCGTCGCCGCGATCGAGGATACGGCCGACGAGATCGACCTTGACCCCAAGCTCTACGACGTGACCCATTACATCGTCGTGGCCTATGCTCCCCCCACCGGGGAGGCGCAGATCGTGACGCTCGAGGAGCCGAAGAAGGCCGACACGAAGAAGACCGACAACACGGTTCTTCCCACCAGCAAGCCCAGCGACAAGCCCGTTCCCTCCGACGCGCCCGTTCCCTCCGCGACGCCCGCGCCCAGTGTCGAGACCAAGCCCGCCTACACGGGGCAGGTCACGGTCGGCAAGACCTACACGCTCTTCCCCGGCAAGAACGTGACCATCCGCTGGATGCTCCCCACCGGTCCGAACGAGGACGGCAGCTACGATATGCCCGGCCTGCAGGTCAGCTATTCGGATTGGAATGACGACGTGAGCGTCGTTGTCGGCAATCCCGAGGTCGCCAATCCCAAGCCCGTGGAGCCCGGCATCAGCACTGGGGTTCAGAGCGGCAGCACCGACGTGAGCGTGGACATCGGCACCTCCGAGGTTCCCGTCGAGCAGCAGCCCAGCACCGTGGACGTAGGCGTTGACTCCGGCGACAAGGTTGATGTGACCGTTGGCGGCGGCGAGAGCGCTGTGGACGTGGGCGTCGAATCCGGCGGCGAAGAGACTGAGGTCACCGTCGGCGGCGAGGATGCGCCCTTCCAGTACAGCACGGGCAACGACACCGCTGACATGGTTCTCGGCATCATCGGCGGTATCTTCCAGAGCTTTCTGGGCAATTGAATTTCCGAACCCCACACCCCGGATCGCTTTGCGATCCGGGGTTTTTTATTCTGGTACTCTGGTGTTTTTTCTGTCATCCCGAACGTCTCATGGCGTCAGGCGGAACAATGTCGGGATTTTTCTGAATGTCCGGCGGAACGCTGCCCTTTGTCTCATTTGCAGGGCTTGTACCATGATCCCCGAAATCCCACTACATTTTGCAGTTTTGTTTGTTTTTTGGCATTTTTTGACACTTTTCGTCGCTTTACACACATTTCACAGAATGGCCCATCGAAAAAATATGAAATTTTTACAATAAATTCTTGACATTTCCTCGCCGTTGTGGTATAAAAGGATTAGGAGATGGGCGGCACCCATCGGTGTGATCGGCACCTTAACCCGTTATAGCAAGCCCAATTCACTTGCGGGCCAGCCGGGGGCATAGTACTCGGAGGTTGTGCGGGCAACAGTCATTCTCTTGCAGGGTTGGCAGAAAACCGATTTTTTGAAACAGGCCGTATTCCGTTCGTCGGAAAGCGGCCTGTTTTCTTTTGCGCTCTTGTGTTTCCGCCGTCAATCTGTTACAATAACAGACGTCAAAACACAACACGGGAGGGAACCTATGCCTAAGCTTGCTCTGATTCTGGCCGAGGGCTTCGAGGAAGTCGAAGCGCTTGCGCCGGTCGATCTTCTGCGCCGTGCGAAAATCGAATGTATGACCGTTTCTCTGGGCTCTGAGCGCCTCGTGCCCGGGAGCCATGGGATTCCCGTCCTTGCGGACACGAGCTTCGAGGAGGCGGATTTTGACGCCTGTGACGGCGTGATCCTCCCCGGTGGGCTCAAAGGCACCAAGCGCCTGTATGCGGACGAACGGGTGGAGGCGCTGCTGCGCCGCTTCGCAGCCGCGGGAAAGCTCACCGCCGCCATCTGCGCCGCGCCGACGGTGCTGTGCAAGGCGGGGCTGCTGGAGGGTCGGCACGCGATCTGCTACCCCGATATGGAGGCGCAGCTTACCGGCGCGATCCTTACGCGCGAAAAGGCTGTGCGGGACGGCACGGTCATCACCAGCCGGGGCATGGGCACTTCCCTCCCCTTCGGGCTGATGATCGTCGAATATTTCCAAGGAAAAGAGGCGGCCGACGCGCTCGCCGCCAAAATCGTATACGAGGAGAATTGATATGAAGGTATTACTGCTCAACGGAAGCCCCCACGTTCACGGCAACACCGCCCTCGCCCTCGCGGAGCTGGAAAAGACTTTCGCCGCCTGCGGCGTGGAGACCGAGCTTATCCAGGTCGGAAGCAAAGCGATTCGCGGCTGCATGGCCTGCAACTACTGCTACGAGCACGGCAAATGCGTCATCAACGATCTCGTCAACGAGGTTGCGCCGAAGTTTGAGGCGGCGGACGGGATCGTCGCGGCAAGCCCGGTGTACTATGCCTCCGCCAACGCGACGCTCGTGGCCTTTCTGGATCGCATGTTTTACAGCACGGGCTTTGACAAGACCATGAAGGTCGGCGCGTCGGTCGTGGTCTGTCGCCGGGGCGGCGCCTCGGCGAGCTTTGACGAGCTCAACAAGTATTTCACCATCGCGAACATGCCCATCGCCTCCAGCCAGTACTGGAACAGTGTCCACGGCCTCGTCCCCGGCGACGCCGCGCAGGACGCCGAAGGGCTGCAAACCATGCGTACGCTGGCAAAGAACATGAGCTTTCTGATGAAATCCATCCAGCTCGGGAAAGAGGCCTTCGGGCTTCCCGAGAAGGAGAAACCGATCTCGACCCACTTCATCCGCTAACGACAAAGGGGCTGTGAAAAATCACAGCCCCTTTCGTATTGACTTTTGAATGCTGCGTTTTGAGGAGAACGGAATAAAGGGACGTCTTACAAGGATCTCAAAACTCAAAACTCACGACTCAAAACTTTGGCTGTGAAAAACGAAGTTTTTCACAGCCACTTCATTATACGGTCAAGCCGCTCAGCCAGCGGCGCATCATGTCGTAGACGTGGTTGCCCGCCATGCGGCGGATGAAGCTTCGGGTGCGTTTGGTGCCGAGATGCAGCTCACGCACGAAGGTCTCCCCTTCCACGGCCATGGAGACGAACACCGTCCCCACTTCATGCACGCCGTCGCCGTCCGGCCCGGCCAGCCCCGTGACGCCGACGCCGATCTCCGCGCCGGTGAGCGCGCGCACCCGCTCGGCCATCTCCTTCGCGACCTCATAGCTGACGGCGGTCTTCTCCTCGATGAGCGCGGGGTCGATGCCCAGCAGCCGCGCCTTGACCTCGTTGGTGTAGGTCACGACGCCGCCCGCAAAGACCGCGCTTGCCCCCGGAATCTCGGTGAAGCGCCGCGCGACGTCGCCCCCGGTGCAGCTCTCCGCAGCGGCAAACGTCATGCCCTTCTCCTTGAGCAGGGGCAGCACCGCCTCCTCGATGCACT
>CAJOFI010000116.1 GCA_905233595.1 uncultured Oscillospiraceae bacterium
GTCTCCAAGACGAAGGCGAAGCTGCAGAAGCAGAAGATCACGAACCCCGCCGCAAACGTGCTGGCGCATATCTACGCCTACGTGCTCTTCATCATCTACATGACTCCGGTGGTGATGATCGTCGTCTTCTCCTTCCAGACCTACAGCGCGATCCGGCTCAAGAAGCTCGATCTCAGCCAGTGGACGCTCATCAACTACTTCGGGCAGCAGGACTACGAATACCTCACCAGCCGCGGCAAGTACAAGACCCGCGAGGGCTCGATCTCCGGCGTGTTCGCCAACGAGGCCACCCTCGGCGGCATCAAGCTGAGCTTCATCCTCTCGGCGCTGGCGGCGGCGCTGGCCTGCGTGATCGTCGTGGTGGCCTGCAACTACATCTTCAAGAAGCGCAACAAGGGCACCGGCGTCGTGCTGGAGTACGCGCTGCTCTTCCCCTGGCTGCTGCCGACGATCTTGATCTGCTACTCCTACCGCACTTACTTCAACTCCGACGCGATCTGGTACGTCGGCAACCAGAACCTCTACTACGCGCAGAACGTGCGTTTCCTGATCGTCATGGCCTACACGGTGACGAAGCTGCCCTTCAGCCTGCGCATGATCAAGGCGAGCTTCTATTCCATCGACGAGGAGCTGGAGGACGCGGCGCGCAACCTCGGTGCGGGCGAGGTCTACACCTTCCTGCGGGTGAAGCTGCCGATCATCCTGCCCTCGGTGCTGGCGGTCTTTGCGCTGAACTTCAACGCCCTCTTCACCGAGTACGACATGTCCGCCACCTTCGCGAGCACCTACGGCACGAGCTACGCGATGGTCATTCAGGCCATGTGCCGCGAGGAGGGGCTGTACGGCTACAACGTCAACGCCTCCGGCCGCCGCTGCGCCTCGACGGTGTTCATCATGCTGGTGTCGGGGCTGATCCTCTACCTCGTCTACGGCGTCGGCTCCCGCGATCTGGGCGAGCGCCTCGAGGCCAGAGACAGACGCCGCAAGCGGATGGAGAAGCTGACGGGTCTGTTCGGCGGAAAGTGAAAAGAGAAGAGTGTATAGCGAAAAGTTAAGGAATCGTCAAATTATGATCAAAAACATCGTGTTCGACATGGGTCGGGTGCTCATCGAGTGGTCGCCGGAGGTCATTGTCGCGCGGGAGGGGCTCTCTGACGCGGACAGCGCGCTGCTGCTACGGGAGGTGTTCCGGTGCGGCGAATGGGCGGCGATGGATCACGGCTGGATGAGCCAGGAGGAGGGCTTCCGGCGCATCTGCAAACGCCTGCCCGCGCGCCTGCACGAGAGCGCGCGGCGCTGCGTCTTTGACTGGTGGAAGGACGAGCTGGTGCCGATCCCCGGCATGGCGGAGCTCGTGCGGGAGGTCAAGCGCCTCGGCTACGGGGTCTATCTCCTCTCCAACGCGACGAGCGTGCTGAGCGAATACTTCCCCCGCATCCCCGGCTCGGAGTGCTTCGACGGGCGCATCGTCTCGGCGGACGTGAAGCTGCTCAAGCCCCAGCCGGAGATCTACGAGGCGCTCTATCAGCGCTACGGGCTCGACCCCGCCGAGTGCTTCTTCATCGACGACAACCTTCTGAACGTGGACGGCGCGTGGCTCACCGGCATGAACGCCACCGTCTTCTTCGGCGATATGCAGCGCCTGAGGCGCGAGCTCAACGAGGTCGGCGTCCCGGTGTCGTAGCGCCGATCATTGACCGGCGGAGCGCAAGCCAGCGGGCGTACCGAAAACCAAATAAAAAGGTGTCGCTTCCGGGGATCGATCCCCTTGAAGCGACACCTTTTCAGTTTGCGGAAATCCCATCCCGCCTGTCAGATTTCGTATTTTTTCGTGTACTCGTCGTACAGCTCGTCAAAATTGTGCGAGCGCAGCTCCTTGAGGTTGATGATGTAGCCGTGGGTGTCGTACTGATCCTCCCGCAGCTCGATCATGGCGATGGCGATGTTGGAGCAGTGATCCGCCACGCGCTCGAAGTTCGTGATGAGGTCGTTGAACACGAAGCCCTGGTTGAGCGAGCAGACGCCCTCCTGCAGGCGCTCGACGTGGTTGAGCTTCATCTCGTCGCAGAGGATGTCGATGCGCTCCTCCAGCGGCTCGACGCGGTAGGCCATCGCGAGGTCTTCCCCGATGAAGGCGTCCACCGAGAGCTGCAGAATCTCCCGCACGGCGCCGCTGAGCACTTCGAGTTCGCGCAGGGCGTTGCCGGAGAAGGCGGTCTTCTTCTCGTGGATCTCCCGCGCGACCTCGGCGATGTTCATCGCGTGGTCGCTGATACGCTCAAAGTCCGAGAGCGTGTGCAGGTATTTGGAGATGCTCTCGTTCTGCTTCTCACTCAGCTCGTGCGCGTTGAGCCGCACGAGATAGGTGCCGAGCTTGTCCTCGTAGAGATCGACCAGATCCTCGGTCAGCTCCACCTTATGCGCCTTGCTCTCGCTGAAGTCGCCCACCAGCTCCACGGAGCGCAGCAGGTTCTCCCTTGCCGTGCGCGCCATGGCGTTCACGGTCATGCGGCTCTGCTCGAGGGCGAGGGTGGGATGCTGCAAAAAGCGCTCTTCCAGGCGGTCAAGCTCCCCGGCGAGGGATTTTTCGTCCTCGCTCTCCTTGATGAAGGCGACGGTGAGCTTCTCGATCTGCTTGTCAAAGGGCAGCAGCACAAAGGACACGGCGGCGCGAAACAGCGTGTTCACGATCGCGACACCGAAGGTGCCGACCACGAGCTCGTCCAGCTCAAAATGGAAGATCGCGTCGAGCACGTAGTAGCCCGTGCCGAAGATCAGCACGCCCAGGGTCTCGATCATAAGATAGGACCAGGCGGCGCGGCGGCCGTCAGCCTTCGCGCCGAGGGAGGACATCAGCACCGGCAGGGACGAGCCGATGGAGATGCCGAGGATCAGCGGATAGGCTTCGGCGAAGGTGATCGTCCCGGTCAGGGAGAGCGCCTGGAGGATGCCGACTGCGGCGGAGGAGCTCTGCAAAATCGCGGTGAAGACCATGCCCACCAGGATGCCCAGCAGCGGGTGGGACACGCTGTTCATCAGGCTCAGAAAATATTCGTTCTCCCGCAGGGGGGCGACCGCGCCGCTCATGCTGTGCATGCCGAACATCAGCACCGCGAAGCCCAGCAGAATATCGCCGACGTGGTGGTGCGTCTTCTTTTTGGAGAACATGCGCAGCACGATGCCCACGACGGCGACCAGCGCCGAGAGGCTCGAGGTGGAAAAGAGCGCCGTCCAGCCCGCGCCCTCCACGCTGGAAAAGGCGATGATCCAGCCGGTGATGCTGGTGCCGACGAGAGCGCCCTGGATCACGGAGATCGCCTGCGCCAGCTTCATCATACCGGAGTTTACAAAGCCGACCACCATCACCGAGGTGGCGGAGGCGGACTGGATCACGGCGGTCACGCCAAGCCCCAGCAGAACCCCGCGCAGGGGCGTTCCGCTCAGGCGGTAGAGCAGCATTTCCATACGGTTCCCGGCGACCTTCTTGAGCCCGTCTCCCATCAGGGACATGCCAAAGAGGAACAGCGCCACGCCGCCCAGCAAATTGATAATCATGGTAATGTCCAGAGATACCACTCCTTAAATAGAGCTAAGGACCTGTGCAGAAATAAATTGTGCAAAGATGGCGTAGGATTTTTCGCCTGTAGCGAGGCGGAAAATCGCAGGAATACTTTGTGTATTTCAAGATTTGACAACTATTTCGGAACAGTTCCTAATTGGTTGAAAGCCCGACTTTCACCAAATACAACTATATCATATAAGTGTGATTCCACGCAAGAGGCATCTTGCATTTTGCGTCGGAAAACCGTAAAATACGACGTGGTGATGCAAGATGGAGCTGAACATTTTATACCAGGACAGAGACGTCGTGCTCTGCGTCAAGCCCGCGGGCGTCGTGTCCGAGGAGGGCGGAATGCCGGAGCTGCTGCGCGCACAGACCGGGGCGCGGGATATCTACTGCGTGCACCGGCTGGACAAGGCCGTGGGCGGGCTGATGGTCTATGCCAAGACGAAGGCGGCCGCCGCCGCGCTCTCCCGCCAGATCGCGGCGGGGACGATGGAGAAGACCTACCTCGCCCTCTGCTGCGGCGACGCGCCGGACGGGGGCGAGATGCGCGACCTTCTCTACCACGACGCGGCGAAGAACAAGAGCTTTGTCGTCAAGCGCGAGCGGCGCGGCGTGCGCGAGGCGCTTTTGCGCTATGAGACGCTCGCGCGCAAAAACGGGCGCAGCCTCGTGCGCGTGAGCCTCGTGACCGGGCGCTCCCACCAGATCCGGGTGCAGTTTGCCTCGCGCGGTCTCCCGCTTCTCGGCGACCGGCGCTACGGCGGCGAGAGCGCGCCCACGCTCGCGCTCTTCTGCCACTCGCTGCGCTTTCAGCACCCAAAAACCGGCGCTCCCCTCTCCTTCGAGGCAGAGCCGCCGTTTCAGTTTTGAGTTTTGAGTTTTGAGGAGAACAACGCTCAGGGCTGTGAAAAACTTCGTTTTTCCCAGCCCTCATTTT
>CAJOFI010000117.1 GCA_905233595.1 uncultured Oscillospiraceae bacterium
CTGGCTGCGGGAGAAGGCCTACGCCTACTTGAAGCCCAAGCGCGTCGCCCACGTCGCCGGATGCGAGAACGAGGCGGTGATGCTCGCGGTCTATTGGGGCGAAGACCCCGAAAAGGCCGCCGAGGCCGCCATCCTGCACGACATCGCGAAAAAATTTAAGACGGAAGAGCAGTTGCGGATTTCAGAAAAATATGGTATCATTAACGATCATACCGAGCTTGCCTGCCCCAGGATCCTCCACGCGAAGACCGGCGCCGCGCTTGCGCGCGATCTCTTCGGTGTGGACGACGCGGTGTATAACGCCATCCGCTGGCACTGCACCGGAAAGCCCGACATGACCCTGCTCGAAAAAATCATCTGGCTCGCCGATTATATCGAGCCCACGCGGGACTTTCCCGGCGTGGAGAAGATCCGCCGGCTCGCCTATGAGGACATCGACAGGGCGCTTGCCGCCGCGCTGGAGATGAGCCTTGCCTTCATCCGCGCCGAGGGCGGGGAAGCCTATTCCGATACCGTCAAGGCGTACCAATGGTACAGCCGGGATAAAGATTGAAGGAGGTACTACCATGCTTACTCCCGAACAAGTTGCCGCCATCGCCGCCCACGCCCTGAACGACAAAAAGGCCAGGGACGTGAAGATCCTCAAGACTGCCGAGCAGACCGTTCTGGCTGACTACTTCGTCATCTGCAACGGCACCTCCTCCACCCACATCAAGGCGCTGGTCGATGAGGTGGACAAGCAGCTCTCCGAGGCCGGTGAGCCGCCCATCCGCCGCGAGGGTCTGCGCTCGGATATCTGGGTGCTGATGGACTTCGGCTGCGTCATCGTCCACGTCTTCACCGACGAGGCGAGAAAGTTCTACAACCTCGAGCGCCTCTGGTCGGATTCCGAGGAGGTTCCCCTCTCAGCCCTATCCCGCCCCTGATTACAGGGGCAGTTGAGCTTTGCCTCCCCCGCCGGGGGAGGCGCCCGCAGGGCGGAAGGGGCGAGCGCTGAGACGCGGCCCCCTTCAGGCGCTTCGCGCCAGCTCCCCCGGAGGGGGAGCCAAATCATTGAGAGAGGATCTGATACCAATGAAATACGATTTTACTGCCATTGAGAAGAAATGGCAGAACAAATGGGAAGAAGTCAAGCCCTACGCCGCCGTGACCGGGAGCGAGAAGCCCAAGTTCTACGGGCTCATCGAGTTTCCCTACCCCAGCGCCGCCGGTCTGCACGTCGGCCATCCCCGCCCCTTCACCGCCATCGACATCGTCTCGCGCAAAAAGAGGATGGACGGCTACAACGTGCTCTTCCCCATCGGTTATGACGCCTTCGGCCTGCCGACCGAGAATTTCGCCATCAAGAACCACATCCACCCCTCCATCGTCACGAAGGAGAACATCGCAAACTTCACCCGCCAGCTCAAGATGCTCGGCTACGGCTTTGACTGGGATCGCGTCGTGGACACCACCGACCCCAAGTACTACAAGTGGACGCAGTGGATCTTCCTGCAGATGTTCAAGAAGGGTCTGGCCTACAAGACCACCATGCCCATCAACTGGTGCACGAGCTGCAAGTGCGGCCTTGCCAATGAGGAAGTGATCGAGGGCGTGTGCGAGCGCTGCGGCAGCCCCGTCATCCGCAAGGAGAAGAGCCAGTGGATGCTGCGCATCACAAACTACGCAGACCGCCTGATTGACGATCTGGACGATCTCGACTTCATCGAGCGCGTCAAGGTGCAGCAGAAGAACTGGATCGGCCGTTCCTACGGCTGCGAGGTCACCTTCAAGACCAATACCCCCGACGACATCACCGTCTACACCACCCGTGCCGATACGCTCTTCGGCACGAGCTATATGGTCATCTCGCCCGAGCACCCGCTGCTCGACACCTGGCAGGAGCGCATCGCCAACTGGGACGAGGTCGTCGCCTATCGCGAGGCCGCTTCCCGCAAGTCCGACTTCGAGCGCGGCGAGCTCAACAAGGAGAAGACCGGCGTGCGCCTCGAGGGCATCGAGGTCATGAACCCCGTGACCCACAAGGCGCTGCCCATGTTCGTCTCCGACTACGTGCTCATGGGCTACGGCACCGGCATCGTCATGGGCGTGCCGGGGCATGACCAGCGCGACTGGGACTTCGCCAAGAAGTTCGGCCTGCCCATCATCGAGGTCGTCGCCGGTGGCGACGTGACGAAGGAGGCCTTCGTCGCCAAGGACGATAAGGCCATCATGGTCAACTCCGGCTTCTTAAACGGCATGACCGTGAAGGAGGCCATCCCCGCCATGAAGAAATACGTCATGGAGCAGGGCTTCGGCAAGGAGAAGGTCAACTACAAGCTGCGCGACTGGGTCTTCACCCGCCAGCGCTACTGGGGCGAGCCGATCCCCCTCGTCAACTGCCCGAAGTGCGGCTGGGTGCCGCTCGATGAGAGCGAGCTTCCGCTGCTGCTGCCGAACGTGGAGAGCTACGAGCCCACCGACGACGGCGAAAGCCCCCTGTCCAAGATGACCGACTGGGTCAACACCACCTGCCCCCACTGCGGCGGCCCCGCCAAGCGCGAGACCGATACCATGCCCAACTGGGCCGGCTCCTGCTGGTACTGGCCGAGGAGTACTGGGGCCCCGTGGACTGGTATAACGGCGGCATGGAGCACACCACGCTCCACCTGCTCTATTCCCGCTTCTGGCACAAATTCCTCTACGACATCGGCGCCGTGCACACCAAGGAACCCTACGCCAAGCGCACCTCCCACGGCATGATCCTCGGCCGCAACCCCCATTACGTGGGCTATGCCGAGACCGAGGAGGAGAAGCAGGCGCTCATCGCGAAATACGGCAGCATGGCGCAGCGCCCCTCGGTGAAGATGTCCAAGTCCCTCGGAAACGTGGTCAACCCCGACGACGTGGTGAAGGCCTACGGCGCGGACACCATGCGCGTCTACATCATGTTCATCGGCGACTTTGAGAAGACCGCCACCTGGTCGGACGAGGCCGTGAAGGGCTCCAAGCGCTTCCTCGACCGCGTGTGGAACCTGATGGAGCTGGCGAAGGACGATTACGCCGTCACGCCGGAAAACGAGGCTATTCTCCACAAGACCGTCAAGAAGGTCGGCGACGATATCGAGAGCCTCAAGATGAACACCGCCATCGCCGCGCTCATGACCCTGGTCAACGAGTTCTATGCCAAGGGGCTCACGAAGGGCGATCTGGAGATCCTGCTGCGCCTGCTCAGTCCCTTCGCGCCGCATATCGCCGAGGAGATGTGGGAGCTTGAGGGCTTCGCCGCGAAGTATGGCAAGATGGCTATGCAGATGGATTGGCCGAAATACGACGAGAGCAAGACCGTGGACGCCGTCAAGGAGATGGCTGTGCAGGTCAACGGCAAGCTGCGCGCCACGATCAAGCTGCCCGTCAACTCCCCGGACGACGCGGTCATCGCCGCCGCCTGCGCGGAGGAGAAGGTCAAGCGCCAGATGGAGGGCATGCAGCTCGTCAAGACCATCGTGGTCAAGAACAAGCTCGTAAACCTCATCCTCAAGCCCGCCAAATGAAATCCGGGCGAAAAAGTTTTCGCCAATTGCCCGGTTTGTCTTGACAAGAAGGGTCAGATCCGGTATAATACCGCTGTTGAACAGCCAATGATTTGGCCCTTGAACGTCGCAAGACGTGTTGGAGGGAGGGAAATAAATGTCTGAAATCTACGTCAAAGAGAACGAGTCTCTGGACAATGCTCTGAAAAGATTCAAGCGCAGCTGCGCAAAGTCCGGCGTCCTGGCCGACCTGAGAAAGAAAGAGTATTATCAGAGCCCCAGCGTCAAACGCCGCAAGAAATCTGAGGCCGCTCGCAAGAACAAGAATAAGCGCTATTATTAAGAAACACCCGGAGGCTGTGGAAACAGAGTTTTCACAGCCTTCGATTTTTTTGCAAAACTGCACCCAAACGAAAATACTTTCAGAAAAGACTGGAAAGCCGGGGAAGGATATGTTATACTAAATTGTTCATTCGACGTGAACCCGTATTTTTTACAGTAAGACAGGTGCCTGGCTATGCATGCACAGAAGACAGAGTTTCGTTTTGACTGGAGGACGGCGCTGCTCGTTTTCGCGGCGGTGAGCCTGCTGTTTGCGATGATCGGCGGGCTGCTCTATTTGAATTACAGAAGAAAAAACTTCGCGACGGTGCATTATCTCCTCCCGGACGATGAGATCACGGAGCGCGTGCGCATCGGCAAGGAGCACGCGATCCTTCCCGCCGAGGAGCTGGAGGGCTATACCTTCCTGCGCTGGCGGGACGAGCAGGGCAACACCGAGAAGCGCGAGAGCATCCGTGTGTTTGAGGATGTATGGTACGCGGCGGACTACGCCCTCGCGCTGGAAACGGAGGCGCACCCCGTCTATCTCTTTACGGACGAGAGCGGCTACTACCGCCCGCAGGACCCGATGCTGCGCGCCGACGCGGTGACGATGCTGCACATCCTGCTCGGAAAGCCCTCCGGCAGCGGCAGCTTCCTCGACGTGCCCAAGCGCGCCCCCTACGCCAAGGCCGCAGCGGCGCTGCAGGAGCTGGGCGTGATCTCCGGCAGCCGCCTCCACCCGGAGGAGGCTGTCACGAAGGGCGAGCTGCTGGAAATGCTCGCCTCGCTCTATCCCGAGGCGAAGGAGGACTACGCCTTCGCCGATCTGGAAAAGGGGCAGAACTTCTATGACGCCTGCTGCACGGCGGCGGAGCGCGGCTGGATCGAGAGCGGCGAGAAGGTGAAGGCGGAGGCTGACCGCGTCCTGACCCGCGCGGAGACGGCGGGGCTCATCAACCGCATCACCGGCCGCGCCGAGCGCCCCGGCGCGCGGCTTTTGCAGGTGGGCAGCCCCGTGGACCTCTATCCCACGGAGGAGGGCTACTGGGACATGATCGAGGCCTGCATCCCCCACGAATTTGAGTGGAAGGCCGAAAAGGAGCTCTGGACGGACAGCGAGCCGGCGGAGAAGCTGCCCGAGGGCAAGCGGATAATCAACGGGCGGCTGAGCTGGATCGGGGCGGACGGGCGCGTGCTGCGCGACCAGACGATGGGCAACCTCTACTTTGACAAGGACGGCTGGTACACCTCCGGCTCGGCGGAGTTGGACGCGCTTGTCGCCGAGACGCTGGGGCGTGTGATCGCCGAGGGCATGGATGAGGACGAGCAGCTCCTCGCGATCTACCGCTATGTGCGCGACAGCTTCAAGTACGTCCGGCGCGAGCCCTATGAGGCGGGGGACACCTCCTGGCTTATCGATGAGGCGACCGATATGCTCGCCACCGGCAAGGGCAACTGCTACAGCTACGCCGCGGCGTACTGCATGCTGGTGCGCGCCATCGGCGTGGATGCCGAGGTGATCTCCGGGCACGTCGGCTCCAACTTCGCGCCGCACGGCTGGGTCGAGATCGTGCGCAACGGCGTGCCGCATATCTTTGACACCGAGCTTTCCATGGCGCATCCCGACATGGGGGATCTGTACTACTACGACAAGAGCTATGAGACCATCGCCAACTGGGCTTACGTGAAGGGCTGAGGGGGACAGAAGATGGAAAAGATCACAAGACGGGACTTCCTCAGGGGCGGCGCCGCGATGGCGCTGAGCGCCGCGGCGGCGGGGCTTGCGCCCTGGCTATCCGGCTGCGGCACGGAGACGGCGCCCGAGGCCGTGGTGCCCACGGTGACGCCCACGCCGGAGATGTCCCCGATCCCCACCTTCTCGCCGGACGCGGTGCTCTATGAGACCACGGTCGGCACGACCAACTGCTATAAGGCGCCCGGGGAACCGGAGGACGGTTTTCTCGGCGTGATCGAGACGGGGGTCCAGGCGGAATTCCTGCGCGAGGAGGGGGAGGACACGCTTCTCCGCCTGCCCGGCGGCATGGAGGTCTGGGTCAGCTCCTGGATGATCGACCCCGTGGACGAGCAGGAGAAGAAAAAGCGGGACGACGGCATTTTCAGCCGCGCGCTGAACCGGGAGCGCCTGCTGGAGCTGGAGAGCCGCCCGCTCTTCACCTGCGCGCAGCAGCAGACGCCCTGCCGCTCTCTCCCGGAAGAGGGGGCGCGCACGGTCTATCTCCTCGCCGCCGGAAACCAGGTCACGGTCTGCGGCCGGGAGGGGGACTTCTACCTCGTCAAGCTCCCCATCGGGCGTTACGCCTACGCCCCGGTCGCCGCGCTCTGCTGCGACAGCGTCTACCGCGTGCTC
>CAJOFI010000118.1 GCA_905233595.1 uncultured Oscillospiraceae bacterium
CTCTCGTCCGTGACCGTCCACTCCGTGGGCGGCTCGGGCGTAGGCTCCGGGGTGGGCTCGGGCGTCGGCTGCGGGGTGGCCTCGATCATAGGCTCGGGCGTCGGCGGCGCGGTGGGCGCTGCCGTCTCCGCCGCGCTTTCGCAGGCGCACAGCGGCAGAAGCAGCGCGCAGCATAGCAGGATCAGCGTTCTCTTCATCGCCGTCTTCTCAATAATTATACAGGTTTTCCGCCAGGAGCTTCCCGTCGTGCTCCGCGACGATCAGCCGCAGGCGGTAATCGCCGTAGACGGGGCCGAAATAGGTTTTCGACTCGGTCTCATACGCAAGCTCCATCATATAGCGTCCCTCGCCGAGATCGACGCGGCGCCCGATCTCGCTCGAGAGCGTCTTGCATTCCAGGATGTGCCAGCTTCCCTCACCCGAGACCGAGAGCAGCCGGTCGTGCAGCGCGGAGTCCTGCCCGATCAGCCCGCTCAGATCGGAAAAGCCCCAGAGCGTCGCGGTGTAGTAGATGTAGCGGGGGAGGAACAGCTCGGCAAAGGCCGCGAGGCGCTCCTTGTCCGCGCTGCTGCAGTTGTCGAGGTAGCGCTCCTCCTCCAGAAGCGCGGGCGGTACGGGCTGCCCCGCGCGGTCGTAGACGCGCAGCTCCTGCTCGCCGAGCAGATTGCCGGTCTCGTAGCGCGTCATGGTGGGCATGTCCTCAAACAGCTCGTAGCACTCCGCGAGCGCGGCAAAGCGCAGGCCGCTCTGCGTGACGTGCTGCTGCCCGAGGGGATTGTCGCCGAGCCGCACCTGATACTCCGCCGGAGCGGTGAGAGAGAGCGTATAGAACCAGGGGCTGAAGTCAAAGCGCTCCTCGTCCAGCGCCCAGGGGGCGAAGCCGAAGCGCCCCGGCTCGGCTTGCCGGAAGCTCACGCTCCCGCAGGGGCTGCCGTCCATGAGCACGCGGTAGACCTTCCGCCCCTCGCTGCCCTGCGCCGCGTCCTCGCGCAGCTCGGCCTGCCTGAGCTTCGGGCTCAGCCAGGATAGCGCCTCCTCCTCGCTCTCGAGCGCGGTGTCCAGCCCCGCAAGCCCCTCGCGGGCACTCTCCGGGGTCTTCTCGCGCAAAAGCGCCTCGTAGGCCTCCAGCGCCCGCGCGCTGCGCGTGGCCTCGTATTCCGCGAGAAAATCCCGGAAAACGCAGAGCACCCCGCCCAGCAGCAGCGCCAGCAGCGTCAGATAGATCAGCAGCCCCAGCACGAAGAAGGAGCGTTTTTTCTTTTCCGTCATTTCTCCACCCCCTCCGGAAGCACCAGAAAGCTCGTGGGGATCGGGCGGATGCCCACCACGAAGGCCGCGGCGTTCACGTAGTCCCCGCCGTACCACATCAGGCTCGAGCTGCCGCCGTCGAGGTTCGTGGCGTTCACGGCCCCGAATTTCAGCATCATCTCCGCCTCGTCGGCGTAGCTTGCGCCGAGGCTGTTCGGCTGCCGCCCCTCGATCACCAGCATCAGCACCGCCCCGTCCGAGCGCTGCCCGATGGCGGTGCGCGGGTTGAGCCCGCTGCGCAGGCTGGAGAAATCCGCCGTCTCCCCGTTGACCACCAGCACCGGCCCGTAGCCCGTGCCGTACTGGATGCCCAGCGCCTCGATCTCCTCCGGGCTCTTGATGTTGACGTGCAGGATGTGATCCCTGTCAAAGCCGGAAAAATCCGCGCCCATGCCGTTGCCGATCAGATAGGGCTTGCCCTCGAAGACGACGCAGCTCTCCGGCGCGTCGCCGTCTCCCATGCCGTTGGGGTCGTCAAAGCCGCCGCCGTTGATGCCCGCCACCGCGCCGAAATGCTCCACCAGCTCGGCGAGCGTGTAGCCGCGATAATAAAAGCTCTCCGGCACGCAGCCCATGATGACCCGCGACGGGTCAAGCACGATCAGCATATAGCCCACGAAGCTCTCCCCGTGCACGTTGACGAGGATCAGCCCGTCGCCGTCCTCGTCCGTATAGCCCCAGGCGTCCGGCTCCCCGCCGGTGGGGGCGCTCTCCTGCACGGTGACGAGCGTGGGGTCGGTGTGCTCGAGCAGCACGGGCGCGGGGCGCTCCGCGATGGCGGCGATCTCCTCCTCGCTCAGATAGAGCCGGGGCAGAAAGCCGACGGCGCTGGTCTCCCGCGTGGAGAGCACGAACTGCTCCCGCGCCGTCGGGGACGGCCCCCGGCAGAGCAGGTACATCACGCCGTAGAGAAACGCCACGAGCAGCAGCACCGTGCTGAGCAGCACGATCAGCGTCCTGCCCAGAAAACGGAGGAAGGGATGTCTTTTTTTCTCAGTCATGCCAACGATCCTTTCAGAAAGAAGGGGATGTGAAAAAACGGAGTTTTTTCACATCCCCTTGCGTGTGCGCTCGATATCAGAACTGATCGGCGGCGTTTTCCACGGGGATGGGATAGCCGCTGATGTTTTCGTAGTACTCGAGGAAGGTCAGACCGCGGTAGGGCGTGACCCACACGGACACGAGCCAGCCGACCACCGGCACGATGCACAGCAGCGCCCAGCCGATAAAGCTCAGATCGAGCACGAAGAGCGTGCTCTTCCAGCCCTTGGTGAGGCGCTTGGACTCACGGATGCACTCCATGATGCCGAAGTCGGGGTGGGTGATGAGCACGTAGTTTGCCATGCTGTAGCGGTAGGCCGCGATGATGCCCGGGACGATCAGCAGCAGCGACCAGAGGAACACCAGCAGGCCGATCACGAAGTCCATCACCAGCACCTTCCACCAGAAGCTGAAGCCGTCGAGCAGGTTGCCGAGGTCGGGCGAGGTGCCGCGCAGGGTGTTGAGCAGGAAGATCTCAAAGCCGAGGGACACGATGATGGTCACGGCCTCGAGCAGCAGGTTCACGAGCTGCGCCCCGGCCGAGGGCGTGTGCTCCGCGATGACGGTGAGGGCAGCCTCGGCGTCGCCGTTCTGGAGATACTGCATGTAGCGCGCCGCCTCCTGCCCGGTGATGCCCACGAGCCGCCCGGACAGCAGCGCGATGAGCGCGCCGAGCACCATGACGATCAGGCTCGCGGTGAGCACCTTGGGGTTGGAGGTCTTGATCAGCTCCTTGGCATGCGCCTTGACAGCGGAACGATCCATTTCCATAGTTGATTTCCTTTCTTACAGACAGAATTGCCGGGCAAACGCGGAAAACCGCGCCCCGCGCAGCGCCCCGGTCAAAGCCGTTGGCGCAATCTTTAATATACCATTCGCCCCTGCGAATGTAAAGCAAAAAAGCGGAAAATTGTCAAAAGAACAGTCGCTTTTTTTCGGGCGGCGTTTCTCCTTGGCGGGTGATGCGCGGAAGCTTATAATGGTTCTGCCAAGGAGACTGCTGACCGCGGCACGGCTCGCGGAAAACGCAGAAAAAATGATGGAGGTTTTTTCAAATGAAAAAACGAATGATGGCACTCCTGCTCATGATGAGCCTGTCCCTCGCGCTGGCCGTCGGCGGCGTCGCTTACGCTGACGGCGATCCCCTGATCCGCAGCACCCAGTTTGGCGACGTGCAGGGCACCGCCAAGGGCGACAGCCTGGTCTGGTACGGCATCCCCTACGCGGCGGCTCCCGTGGGCGAGCTGCGCTGGGCGGCTCCCGTCGATCCCGAGCCCTGGACCGAGACGCGCGACTGCAC
>CAJOFI010000119.1 GCA_905233595.1 uncultured Oscillospiraceae bacterium
GTTGTCCAGACGACGCTCGATGGTGCTGAGCATGACTTCGCCGGTCTGACCGGGGGCCTTGCTGGCCTTCTCATAGTACTCACGGTAATGCTTTTCCAGAATGCCGTAGACGAACTTGACCTTCTGCTTCTCATTGAGCTGAAGGGCATATTCGCTCTGCTTCCGGCGCATCTGGCCCTTGGGGTTGCGGTTGCTCTCGGACTTGGTCTTGCCCGTGTAGCCCATAGCCGCAGGAGAAATGCCCAGCGCTCTGCAGCGCTTCACGATGGGCTGTTGATTCTTAGCCATTGTATTGTTCCTCCTTCACATCAGACGCGGCGGCGCTTCGGGGGACGGCAGCCGTTGTGCGGGATGGGGGTGACGTCCTTGATCATCGTGACCTCGAGGCCGACGGCCTGGAGGGCGCGGATCGCGGCTTCACGACCCTGACCGGGACCCTTGACAAAGACCTCGACGGTCTTGAGGCCATGCTCCATGGCGGCGGTCGCAGCCGTCTCGGCGGCGCTCTGCGCGGCGAACGGCGTGGACTTCTTGCTGCCGCGGAAGCCGAGGCCACCCGAGGAAGCCCAGGAAAGGGCGTTGCCCTGGGAGTCGGTCACCGTGACCATGGTGTTGTTGAAGGAAGAACGGATATGGACCTGACCGCGCTCTACGTTCTTCTTTTCGCGACGACGGCGGACAACCTTCTTGCCGCCGGACTTGTTAGCAGCCATTTTCTATTCTCCCTCCTTACTTCTTCTTGTTCGCAATGGTCTTCTTCGGGCCCTTGCGGGTACGTGCGTTGGTCTTGCTGCGCTGACCGCGGACGGGCAGGCCGCGGCGATGACGCATGCCGCGATAGCAGCCGATCTCGCTCAGGCGCTTGATGTCCAGCGCAGTCTGACGGCGCAGGTCGCCCTCGACGATGTAGCCATGGTCGATGACCTCACGCAGCTTTGCTTCCTCCGCGTCGGTCAGATCCTTGACGCGGGTGTCGGGGTTGACGCCAGCCTTTTCGAGGATGTCGCAGGCGCTCTTTCTGCCAATGCCGTAGATGTAAGTCAAACCGATCTCGATTCGCTTGTCCTTCGGCAGGTCAATACCGGCAATACGTGCCATACTTAATTTACCTCCAATTCAGTCTCAGCCCTGGCGCTGCTTGTGCTTCGGATTCTCGCAGATGACCATAACACGGCCTTTGCGGCGAATGATCTTGCACTTCTCGCACATGGGCTTCACGGACGGTCTTACTTTCATGTTGAAACCTCCATTACTCTTACTTTGTACGCCATGTGATCCGACCGCGGGTCAGGTCGTACGGGGACATCTCCACCGTGACCTTGTCACCGGGCAGGATCCGGATGAAATTCATTCTGAGCTTGCCGGAAATGTGGGCCAGAATCGTGTGGCCGTTTCCGATATCTACCTGGAATGTGGTGTTGGGCAGGGACTCAACCACCGTGCCCTCCACTTCGATCATGTCGGATTTCGCCAAGTGTTATCCCTCCTGGTCGGAATTATCTGCATCGCTGTTGTACGATGCGATGGCCTTGCGAAGTTCGCTGTTTGTGATCTTTTCGCTCTCTCTGATCTTGACGGCGACGCGGTCGCCCGTGTCGGCGATGAAGCGGGCGTGCTTGCGCTTTTTCCGCTTCGGCGCTTCCACGCGGCGGCTCTTGCCGTCGGCGAGCAGCAGGTAATCCCCATCCGTGTCTAAGACAAAGTAGAGTTTGCCCTTCTCCCGCCCGGCCGTCGCCTCAACCAGATTCGCCCTTGCAATCTCCATGTCACACCTCAGGGGGCCGGAACGGTGAGAAGCTCCGCTTCCCCGGATGTGATAAGGATTGAGTTTTCGTAATGCGCCGCGTATTTGCCGTCCGCGGTCCGGACCGTCCATCCGCCGGGTGCCTGGCGCACAGCTGCGCTGCCTGCGTTGACCATCGGCTCCACCGCGATTGTCATGCCGCGCAGGAGCTTGGGACCGTGGCCCGGCGCGCCGTAGTTCGGCACCTCGGGCGCCTCGTGCATCTGTCTGCCGACGCCGTGGCCGACATATTCCCGCACGACGGAGAAGCCGTTCTTCTCCACATACTCCTGTACCGCGTGACCGATGTCCGAGACGCGGCAGCCCTCGCGGGCGTTTTTGATGCCCTCGAAGAAGCTCTGCCTCGTGACGTCGATGAGCCGCTGCGCCTCCTCGGAAATCTTTCCGCAGGCGTAGGTGGCCGCACAGTCGCCGTGGAACCCGCCGATGTACGCGCCCACGTCCACGCTGACGATGTCGCCCTCCTGCAGGACCCGTTTGCCGGGGATGCCGTGGATGATCTCGTCGTTGACGGAGACGCAGACGCTGGCGGGATAGCCGTTGTAGCCCAAGAACGACGGCTCGGCGCCCTGTGACCTGATGAACTGGTATACTGCTTTGTCGATCTCTCGGGTTGTTACGCCGGGCTTTACCATTTCCCCTGCCAAAGCACGGGCAGCCGCGGTAATTTTTCCCGCCCGGCGCATCAATTCGATCTCGCGTGCCGATTTAAGTGTGATCATGCGCTCACTCCTTCAGCACCTTGAGGATCGCCGCGGAGGTGGCTTCGACGGAGCCTTGATCCTCCACCTGGACCAGAACGCCGCGGGAGCGGTAGAACTCCTTGAGCGGTTCTGTCTCCTTGTGATAGACCGCGAGACGCGATTTTACCGTCTCGGGGGCATCATCCTTGCGCGTGATGAGCTCGCTGCCGCACTCGTCGCAGACGCCTTCCTTCTTCGGGGGCACCGCGGTGATGTGGTAGCTCGCGCCGCACTTGGGGCAGACGCGCCGCCCGCTCATGCGCTCCAGGATCGTCTTGTCGGCGATCTCCATGGAGACCACGTGGTCAAACTTGATACCGTTTTCTTCCAGCGCCTCCGCCTGCGGAATCGTGCGCGGCACACCGTCGAGGATGTAGCCGTTCGCACAGTCCGGCTCGGCGAGGCGATCGCGGATGATGCCGATGATGATCTCATCGGACACCAGCGCACCGCTCTCCATGCAGGCCTTCGCCTGCTTGCCCAGCTCGCTGCCGCTGGCGACTGCCGCGCGCAGGATGTTGCCGGTGGAGATCGTCGGGATGTTCAGCTCCTTGGCGAGGATCGCGGCCTGCGTGCCCTTGCCCGCGCCGGGAGCGCCCAATAAAATCAGATTCATCTCTCTCTCCTTATTCAAGGAAGCCCTTGTACTGACGCATCAGCATCTGGTTTTCCAGCACCTGCACCGTTTCCAGCGCGACGCCGACCACGATGATGACGGACGTACCGCCGATGGCGAGCGTGTTGTTGTTGATCGCTTTGCCGACGATCAGCGGGGCGATCGCAACGATACCGAGATAGATGGCGCCAAACAGCGTTATCTTCGAGAGGACCTTCGCAATGAAGTCGCTGGTGGGCTTGCCGGGACGGAAGCCCGGAATGAAGCCGCCCTGACGCTTCAGGTTGTTGGAGATCTCAACGGGATTGAACTGGATGGTGGCGTAGAAATAGCTGAAGCCGATGATCATCAGGAAGTAGACGATCAGGTACAGCACGCTGCGGGTGTCGATCGCGTTCAGGAACGCCTGACCGAAGCTGCCCTCCGCGGGCGCCGGCAGGAACGCCGCGACCGTGG
>CAJOFI010000120.1:0-1843 GCA_905233595.1 uncultured Oscillospiraceae bacterium
AGCTCATGCTCATACACCAGAAGGTCAAGCGCCGTCTCGCGCACCGTTACGCGCGCGGAACGCAGCGCCTGTGTATTGCGCAGCGTCACGTGCCCGTGGTGCTCATGCGAAAAGCTGAAAAAGTGCAGCGTGAGCTCCGGCACCGGGCTTTCCGGCTCCGGCGACGGCGTAGGCTCGGGTGTGGGAGACGGCGTGGGTTCCGGTGTGGGCGTCGGCGTGGGTTCCGGTGTGGGTTCCGGTGTGGGCGTCGGCGTCGCCTCCGGCGTGGGTTCCGGCGTCGCCTCCGCCGTCGGCACAGGCGTCGGCAAGGCTTCGACGACGGGCGGCGCGGGGCTTCGGCGCGCGTAGACCGCCGCGCTCAGTAGCACCGCCGCGACGAGCCAGCGCCAGCGCCGCCTGCGTTTTCGCGGCGCCGCGTCCCCCGCCGTGCTGCCCGGCGGCGAAAACTCCGCCTCCGCGCGCGGCGGGTGAAATTCCTGTTCCTCCGGGATCGGAGGAAACTCGCGTTCCTTCCCGTCCATGGCGTTCAGCGCTGGTGCACGTCTACCTGCGGGTAGGGGCACTCCACGTCCAGCTTCTTAAAGCCGATGAGCAGGTCGCGGTTTAAGATACGCGGCACGGAGAAGATGTTCTCCTCCGACACCTCGACGATGAACTTGAGCGTCACGCCGGACGCGCCCAGCTCCTGCACGCCGAGATAGCGCGGCGCGGAGAGCATCACGTCCTTGTGCGCGGCGTAGATCTCCTCCATCAGCTTCGGCAGCTTCTTCTCGAAGGCCTCAAGATCGGTCTCATACGGGATATCGATGGAGCTTGCGGCGATGGAGGCGTTGTCCGAGCGGTTGAGGATGTTCTTCATGTCGGAATTGTTGACGATTTTGATGTTCTTGCCGGTGTCCATGATCTGGGTGGTGCGGATGCCGATCTCCTTGACGGTGCCGCGAAAGCCGTTGACCTCCACGATGTCGCCCACGTTGTACTGGTTCTCAAAGAGCATGAACACGCCCGTCACCACGTCGGCCACGAGGCTCTCCGCGCCGAAGCCGACGATGAGCGCCACGACCCCGACGGAGGCCACGATGGTGGTCACGTCCACCCCCAGGATCGAGAGCCCCCAGCAGAGGATCACGATGGCGGAGGCGTAGCGCGTAAGGCTCGAGAGCAGGGTGACGAGGGTGCGCCCCCGGTGGGCCTTGGGCTTTAAGAGCCCCAGCACCCAGACGATCAGGCTCGCGCAGAAGAGCACCAGCATCGCCATCCCCAGCGCCTGGATCACGGCGACGGGCAGGACAAAGCGATACACGGCATAGCAGGCCGCAAACAGCAGCAGGAAGACAAGGCAGCCGAGCAGGCTCCCCTGCCTGGTTTCTTTCTCTTTCTTCATAAACGCACTCCTTAACTTTCATTATACCGTAGACGCAAGGCGGCTATGGTATCATTTGTCATGTTTTTCGGCTGCCGCGCAGGCGGCGAGAAAAACGACTTCCAAGCAATAACGGCGCCGCCATTATTATACTGTGTTTTCCCAACGATTGGAAGTGCCAGTTTGCCGGAATTTACACCAGCGTATTGTGCAGAGTGCCGATGCCCTCGATCTCCACCTCGACGCGATCGCCCGCCTTGAGCCAGGGGTAGATGCTGTGCCCGCCTTCGAGGGCGACGCCGCTGGGGGTGCCGGTGAAAATGAGATCGCCCGGCTTGAGGGGAATGTAATGGGAGGCGCAGCTCACGATCTTCGCGCAGTGGAAGATCATGTCCGTAACGTCCCCGTTCTGGCGCTGCTCGCCGTTGACCCGGCTTCTGATGAAGTGCGGCTGCTCGGGGTCGAACTCGTCCGCCGTCA
>CAJOFI010000120.1:1876-6428 GCA_905233595.1 uncultured Oscillospiraceae bacterium
ATGACCCCAGTATATCGCATTTCAGCGCGAAAGGGAAGAGACGATTTCGCCCCAGAGCTCTAAAATCCGAAAGCGCAGGACGTAGCCCTCCTCCTCGGTCACGCCCCAGCTCTCCTTCCCGATCACGATGACAAGCTCCGCCTCATAGTCATAACTGTCCTCCCAGGCGGGCAGCGCCACCGCCGCCCCGTCGGGCGCGAGGGCTTCCGGGAATTTGCAGAAGAGCGAGGGCACCGGCGAGACGGGCAGCCCCGCCCGCTTTGCGTGCTCCCGGTAGTTGAGCCCCACGCAGATGAGCTTGCCGGGCTTGTTGACCACGTTTCCATAGACCGGCGACGCCACCACGGGCGCCTGCGCCGCGAGAGCCTCGAGCGCCGAGCGGTCGGCGCCCGCGATCACCTCGTCGATGCCGAGGCCGCCTGCGGACACGTCCACGACCCCGCGCGCCGTCAGCACGCCGAGCCGCGTCTCGCCGTTTACGATAAGATTGCAGAGCTTCATAACGCAACCCTCCTGTTTGTGCGGGAACAGTTCCTAATGCCCTCTCAGTCGCCGCCGTAAACGGCGGTGACAGCTCCACCGGAGGGGGAGCTGAGGGATCGCGTTCACCTTCACTTTCCCTAATTTCAATCGTCGCGAAGCGACACCATAACTTTTCACGATTCATTTTTCACTTTTCACTGACCTGCATGACCCCAGTATATCGCATTTCAGCGCGAAAGGGAAGAGACGATTTCGCCCCAGAGCTCTAAAATCCGAAAGCGCAGGACGTAGCCCTCCTCCTCGGTGCCGCTCCCCCTCCGCCGCCGTAAGGCAGAGCGGCGGGAACACGACGCACCACCAGTTATGCCCCGCGCCCTCGCCCAGCACCACGCGCAGGGACTCGTACTCCCCCGCGGGCAGGGAGAAGCCCTCGTAGCGCCGCAGGGGGTAGCGCTCCTTCGACAGGGTGACCGTCACCCTGCGCCCCTCGGCAGCGCGCTCGGCGGCTGTGCGGATGCCGTCGAGCGCGTCGAGCAAAATCGCCTTCGCCGCGTCCCGGTCGGGCGCGTCCTCGAGCCTCGGCGCGAGATATTGCAGCACCGCGTCCCGCACGCGCAGCTTGAGCGCCTGCTCCTCCTCGCTGTCGGACACCGCGACCACGTGCAGCCGCACGAGGCTGTCGCTGATCTCCGTCTGCTTTCCCTGCGCCCAGGTGCCGAGCAGCAGGCTCACGCACAGCGCCAGCAGCGCCGCTGTCTCCCAGATCTTCAACTGCTTTTCCATAAAAAACTCCGTCCATTCCTTCCTATGTATGCAGGAAGTATGGACGGAAAGCGAAGGAAATAAACCGAGAGCCGAAAAACGGGAAGGCGTCAGAGGACTCATCAACTGCATACCAAAACGACGTTGCTGCGCATGGCTCCCCCCTCCGGGGGAGCGGTCATATCCTCGCTCTGCGGCTAAAACCGACAAGAAACGAACCGTGAAGCTGCTCCTCAAAACTCACGGCTCAAAACTCAAAACTCTCCCAATCGGCTCGGCGATCCAGCAGAACTTATAGTCCCGCGAAAGCGCTCTGGACGCGGTCTGCGCCGCCTTTGCGTCGGTGTAGATGCCGAAGACGGCGGAGCCGGTGCCGGTCATGATCGAGCCGAGAGCGCCGAAATCGAGCATGCGGCTCTTGATCTCCGCCACGGTGCGCAATCTGCGGTCGCCCACGTCCTCGAAGACGTTGTACATCCTGCGGCACACCGCCGTGAGATCGCCCCGCTCGAGCGCCTCGAGAATACCGGCGGTATCCGGGTGGTGGCGCAGCGGCGCGCTGTCGAGCTTGCGGAAAAGCTCCGGCGTGGAGATGGAAAACTCCGGCTTGCAGATGACGATCTTGCAGCCCGGCAGCTCGGGCAGCGGCTTTAACAGCTCCCCGCGCCCGGTCGCGAGCGCCGTGCCGCCCGCGACGCAGAAGGCCACGTCAGAGCCCACGCGCTCGGCGAGCTTTTCCAGCTCCCGCGTGCAGAAGGGCGCGCCGTACAGCGCGTTGAGCGCGCGCAGCACCGCCGCCGCGTCCGAGGAGCCGCCCGCCATGCCCGCGCCCACGGGGATGCGCTTATGCAGGCTCAGACTGAGCCCCTGCCCCGCCTTCCCCGCCGCGTCAAGGAAGACCCGCGCCGCCTTCACGGCGAGGTTCCGATCGTCCGAGGGGACGAAGCGCAGGTTGCAGCGCGCAGAGATCCGCCCGTCCTCCGTGGTGCTGACGCTGACCTCATCGCAGAGGGACACCGTCTGCATCACCATGTTCATCTCATGGTAGCCGTCCGGGCGTTTCTCCCCCACGTCGAGCGAGATATTCAGTTTGGCATAAGCCCGCTCGCGAAGCTCCATAGGCACCTCAATCAAACAAATAGACGCGCAGCTCATACGGCCGCGTGGTGAAGCCGTTTGCGATCACAAAATTCATATCGTAGTTTGCCAGCACGCACTCGCCCTCGCTCAGCCAGATGCCCTCCGGCGCGTCGAAGCGCACCTGGTCGGCCGTGAAGGAGCAGACCACCAGCAGCTTCTGACCCTGGTAATTGCGCTCATAGACGTAGAGCTTCCTGTCCTCGGGGCGGTGCTCCTTATAATCCCCCCAGAGCGCGGCGGGCGTATCCTTGCGGAAGCGCAGCAGCCTTCGGTAGAAGTTCAGAAGGGAGTTGGGGTCGTCCTCCTGCGCCTTGACGTTGATGGTCTCGTAGTTATCGTTGACGTAGAACCAGGGCACCGCCGTCGAAAAGCCCGCGTACTGCTCGTCTGACCACTGCATCGGCGTTCTCGCGCTGTCGCGGCAGCCCTCCTGCACCATGCGCAGAACGTGCCTGCGCGGCAAAAACCTCGAGGCGACGCGGGCGGAATTGTGCGTCATCACGTCCTCGTAGAGGTTCACGCTCTCGAGGCGCAGATTGGTCATGCCGATCTCCTGCCCCTGGTAGATGAAGGGCGTGCCGCGCTGGAGAATGTACATCGCGGCGAGCATCTTCCCGCTCTCGTCGTGGTAGCGCTCGCTCCCGTAGCGGCTGATGATGCGCGGGTGGTCGTGGTTCTCGATGTAGAGCGCGTTCCACGCCCTGCCCTCGAGCTTCGTCTGCCAGTCGCTGAAGGCGCGCTTCATCTTTCTCAGGTCGAAGGGCATGCGGATCATGTCCGTCATGAAGCAGTCGGCCTCCATGTGTGAGAAGGCGATCATCTCATCGAGCACCTGGTTCTCGCCCTCCGTGACGTAGCGCAGGGCGATGTCCGCGTTCGTAAGGGGGCTTTCGCCCACGGTGAAGCAGTCGTAGAAATCCAGCACGTCGCGCTTGAATTCCATCAGATAGTCGTGCGCGGCGGGGAGGTTCGAGTAGTGCTTCATGCCGTTTGCCACCGGCAGCGGCGGATAGCTGTTCGGCAGCCCCGGGGTCTTGGCGATGAAGGTGATCACGTCTTCGCGGAAGCCGTCCACCCCCATGTCCAGCCAGAAGCGCATGATGTCCTTGACCTCTTCGCGCACCCTGGGGTTTTCCATGTTGAGGTCGGGCTGCTTGCGGGCGAAGAGGTGCAGGTAGTATTCGTCCAGCCCCTCGTCGTATTCCCAGGCGCCGCCCTCGAGCACCGAGGTCCAGTTGTTGGGCGGCAGGCGCTTTCCGTGTATTCTGCGCCCCTTGCGCCAATAATAATAGTCGTGGTAGGGATTATCCTTCCCCTTTTTGCTCTCGAGAAACCAGGGGTGCTCGTCCGAGGTGTGGTTCACCACCAGATCCATGAAGACCCGCATCCCCCGCTCGTGCGCGCCGTCGAGCACCTCGCGGAAGACCTCGAGGTTGCCGTAGTCCGGGTGGATGTCCCGGTAATCTGAGATGTCATAGCCGAAATCCGCGTTGGGCGAGGGGTAGAGCGGGGAAAACCAGATCGCGTCCACGCCGAGGCTTTGGATGTAGTCGAGCTTTGAGAGCACGCCCCAGAGATCGCCGATCCCGTCACCGTTGCCGTCGCAGAAGCTGCGCGGCCAGATCTGATAGACGGACATCTGTTTGTACCACTTCTGATTTGCCATACACGAACCCCCTTCGACCGATTCTGACAGCTATAGTAGCACATTTCCCCCGCCACTTCAACTCCCGCAGGGCAAAAAGTCACGACAAACGCATGAGTTATAGTAAGGAACTGTTCCGAAATAACTTGTGCAATCTGACTTGCCTTTTTCACCTGTAGCTTCGTTGTCAAATCTTGAAATACACAAAGTATTCCTGCGATACAATTTATTTCTGCACAGTTCCTAAACGAATTTGAAAAATGAGTTTACTATATTGCCATGTTTTTCGGTTGCCCCGTCAGGGGCGAAAAAAACGGCTTTGGAAAATTATAGTAAACGCAAATACTATTTGCGTTTACTATAACAATTTGTAAAAACGTGATCAATTGAGCTTGGTGCCCCTCCGGGGGAGCTGTCGAGCGCGCTTGCGAGCGAGACTGAGAGGGCGTTTCGAGGCGTGTGCATGGCGGAAGCCCCTCTCCGTCATTTGCCTCGCGGGAGATCGGCAAATGCCACCTCCCC
>CAJOFI010000121.1 GCA_905233595.1 uncultured Oscillospiraceae bacterium
TGGCGATCGACCAGGGGCTGCTTTAACGATTCGGTCCCCTTCAAGCTGAGGCAAAATCTCTCGGCGCATCACCAGACCCGAGTTTTTAGAGCTGCCCTTGAAGGGGACTGAATCGGATTGCAATTTGTTTTTCGCGTTTCGACGCGAAAAATCAGAGAAAGATTCCCCCGGCGGGGGAAATGTCTGCGCAGCAGACAAAAGGGGGCTGCGCAGGGCAAACGCATGAATGAAGAAACCGTAAATAACGCGCCTTGCCTCTCCCTCTGGGAGAGGTGCCCCAGTGCTCGCACTGGGGCGGAGAGGGTCTGCCGCACCGCACAAGCCCTCTCAGTCACAAGTGTGAGCACTGGTGACAGCTCCCCCAAAGGGGGAGCCAAGCCCGAGAAGTCAGATTGTTTACCCATTATTAACTCATGCGTTTGTCGTGGGGGCTGCTCCCCTCTGAACGCCCCATTTCGTATGGGGCAAACTGAATAGTCGCTCGTTGCCTTTGGCGCAAGGGCTGCAGCCCTTGGCGAAGCGCATTTATCCTCCCGAAAGGAAATCAAAAGGCATGGAAAATCTGGAAAACGCCATCGCGGCGATCAAAAAGGAACTGCCGGGGCTGAAGCTCCTGGAGAACGAGCCGCTCAGGAACCATTGCAGCTTTCGCATCGGCGGCCCCGCCCGCGTGATCGCGGTGCCGCAGGACGTGACGAGCCTGTCGAAGATCTGCTGCATCCTGAAGGAGCACCAGCTTGCGCCCTTCATGCTCGGGAACGGCAGCAACATCCTCTTCCCCGACGAGGGGCTGGGGGAGCTTTTCATCGTGAGCACAGAAAAGCTGCAAAAGCTCTTTCTCCTGCCCGACGGCGCGATCTATGCCGAGGCGGGGGTCTCGCTTGCAAAGCTCGCGCTCTTTGCCCAGCAGAACGCCCTTACAGGGCTGGAATTTGCCTCCGGCATCCCGGGCACCGTGGGCGGCGGCCTGCGCATGAACGCGGGCGCCTACGGCGGGGAGCTCAAGGACGTGGTGGAGAGCGTGGTGACGCTCTTCGTGCCGGATCAGGGCATGTATGAGCTCACAAACGAGCAGTGTGACTTCGGCTATCGCATGAGCCGCTTTCAGAAGACCGGCGGCTTCGTGCTCTTGAGCGCGGTCTTCCGCCTCGCCCCCGGCGAGAAGGAGGAGATCGCCGCGAAGATGCGCGCGCTCAACGAGAAGCGCCGCGAGAAGCAGCCCCTCGACCTCCCCTCCGCCGGGAGCGCCTTCAAGCGCCCGGAGGGGCACTTCGCCGCCGCCCTCATCGACGAGGCGGGGCTCAAGGGCTATCGCGTCGGCGGCGCGCAGGTCAGCGAGAAGCACGCGGGCTTCGTCGTCAACACCGGCGAGGCCACGAGCCATGACGTGTACGAGCTTTTGATGCACGTGCGCAACACCGTCTACAAAAACACCGGCGTCGCCATGGAGCCGGAGATCATCGTCATGGCGCCCGACTACAAGCTGGAAGACCACGGGCCGAGCGTAGCGAGGAACCGTATAAGCGAGGGAATGATCGGAGAATCGTGAATCGTTATGGTGTCGCTTCGCGACGGATTATAATTTGTCCCCGAAGGGGACGCCATAACTTTTCACGCTTCATTATTCACTATTCACTTTCACCAGGGGGGCATTATGGAATTTCTCATCATTACCGGGCTGTCCGGGGCAGGGAAGAGCCGCGCGGCGGACGTGCTGGAGGATCTGGACTATTACTGCGTGGACAATCTGCCCGTCAAGCTCATGCCGCGCTTTGCCGAGCTGTGCATGGACACGCAGGGGCGCTATGAGAAGGTCGCGCTGGTGACGGACGTGCGCGAGCGCGAGAGCTTCGGCGAGCTTCTGAGCACCATCGACGAGCTCAAGGGGATGGACTGCTCCGTGCGCATCCTCTACATGGACGCCGACCTGCGCACGCTGGTGCGCCGCTACAAGGAGACGCGCCGCCCACATCCGCTGGCCGGCCCCGGCTACCCCATCGAGAAGGCTATCGCCCGGGAGGAGGAGCTGCTCGCCCCGATCAAGGAGCGGGCGGACTTCGTCGTCAACAGCACGAGCCTCACCCTCGGCATGCTGCAGAACCGGCTCTACCAGCTCTTCGCCGGGGACGGGAAGAAGCGGGAGCTGAACATCACGGTCATGTCCTTCGGCTTCAAGCACGGCATCCCGCTGGAGGCCGACCTCGTCTTTGACGCGCGCTTTCTCCCCAACCCCTATTACGTGGATGAGCTGCGCCCCCTCTGCGGGCTGGATCGCCCGGTGGCGGAGTTCGTGTTCTCCTATCAGCAGACCCGCACCTTCATGGAGAAGATCCAGGAGCTGATCGACTTCCTGCTGCCCCTCTATCTGGAGGAGGGCAAGCTCGGCCTCACGATCGCCATCGGCTGCACCGGCGGGCGCCACCGCAGCGTCGCCATCGCCGCCGCCCTCAACGCCTACTTCTGCGCCAAGGGGCTGAGCTCAACGAACATCAACCGAGACGTAGAGAAATAGTGGTCCGTAGCGCCGAGCAGTGCCCGGCGACGACGGTGCAAGAGTGGGTTCGCCGACCAATGGTCGGCGCTGCGACCCGGAGGGTCTAATGTCCTTTTCATCCGAAGCCAAGGCGGAGCTGTGCAAGCTCCGCTTCGATAAAAAAAGCGCCGCCGTGGCGGAGTGCTGCGGCGTGCTTTTATACGCAAGCTGCTTTACCCCCCGGGAGGCGCGCATCGTCACGGGGAGCGCCGAGTTTGCCGCGCGCCTGCCGCGCCTGTTTCGCCGCGCCTTCAATCTGGACTTCGACCTGCTGCCCGAGGAGGGCAAGGGCGGGAAAAAGAGCCTTCTCATCACCGATGAGAGCAAGCTCCGTCGCGTGTATGAGGCCTTCGGCGCGGACGCGGGCGCGACGCTCAGCCACCATATCAACTTCGGCATCCTCGAGGACGAGGGCTGCATGGAGGCCTTCGTGCGCGGCGCCTTCCTCGCGGGCGGGAGCGTCACCGACCCGGACAAGCGCTTCCATCTCGAGCTCTCCACGCCCCACCGGAGCGTGAGCCGGGAGATGTACACGGTGCTGCTCGACCTCGGCTTTTCGCCCAAGGAGTCCAGCCGCCAGGGAAACGCCCTGCTGTATTTCAAGAAGGCCGACGCGATCGCGGACTTTTTCACGACCCTCGGCGCGCCCGTGACCGCCATGGGCATCATGACCGCGAAGGTCGAGCGCGAAATGCGCAACACCGTCACCCGGCAGATCAACTGCGATTCCGCCAACGCGGACAAGACCGTCACCGCCGCGCAGGAGCAGATCGAGGCCATCCGCCGCTACGCCCGGGAATACGGGCTGGAGAGCCTGCCCGAGGCGTTGCACGACACGGCGCTGCTGCGCATCACGAACCCCGAGGCCAGCCTTTCAGACCTCGCGCGCCTCTCCCTCCCGCCGGTCTCCAAAAGCTGCCTGAACCACCGGCTCAAGAAGATCATGGAGCTTGCGAAGCAAGGAACTGTGCAGAAATAAATTGTGCAAAGATGGCGTAGGATTTTTCGCCTGTAGCAAGGCGTCAAAGCGCAGGAATACTTTGTGTATTGCAAGCTTTCAGTTCCCCAGTGAAGAATGAATAGGGCAGCGCAAAAAACTCGGGTCCGGTGATGCGTCGAGAGATTTTTGCGCCCAACGAACGCCGCTGATCGCCTGTGTCCCGCCGATCAATGATCGGCGCTACCACTGACCACTGACAACTAACAACGGAGCTGTACCTATGTCCTTTGTCCACTTACATGTGCATACTGAGTTTTCGCTGCTTGACGGCGCCTGCCGCATCGACGAGGTGGCGGAGCGCGCCAAGGCGCTGGGGCAGACCGCCCTCGCCGTCACCGACCACGGGGTCATGTACGGCGCGGTCGCCTTCTACAAGGCGTGCAAGGCGGCGGGCATCAAGCCCATTATCGGCTGCGAGGTCTACGTCGCCCCGCGCGGCAGAACGCAGAAGGAGCACGGCATCGACAACAACTATTCCCATCTGATCCTGCTCTGCCAAAACGAAACGGGCTACCACAACCTCTGCTATCTTGTCTCCGCGGGCTTCACCGAGGGCTTCTACATCCGCCCCCGCATCGACTGGGACTTGCTGCACGCGCACAGCGAGGGGCTGATCTGCCTCTCCGGCTGCCTCGCGGGGGAGATCCCGCAGGCGCTCATCCACAACGACTACGAGGCCGCGAAAGCGCGGGCGCTGGATCTGAAGGAGCTCTTCGGCGAGGAGAACTTCTATCTGGAGCTCCAGGATCACGGCATCCGCGAGGAAAAGCAGGCCGCGCAGGGGCTCGTGCGGCTCTCGAGGGAGCTGGGCATCCCCCTTGCCGTCACGAACGACGCGCACTATACCGAGCAGAAGGACGCCTATTATCAGGACGTGCTCATGTGCATCCAGACCGGCAAGACCGTGGACGAGCCGAACCGCATGCGCTTTGAGACCCAGGAGTTCTACCTCAAGGACGAGCAGCAGATGCGCGCGCTCTTCCCCGAGTACCCCGAGGCGGCCGACAACACCGTGAAGATCGCCGAGCGCTGCAATTTTGACTTCGAGTTCGGCCACTACCACCTGCCCCGCTTCCAGCTCCCCGCCGGGGAGACGGACAGCTACGCCTATCTCGAGAAGCTCTGCGAGCGGGGCTTTGCCGAGCGCTTCGCGGATCGCCCGCAGGTGCACAAGCAGCTTGAATACGAGCTGGGCGTCATCCGGCAGATGGGCTTCGTGGATTACTTTCTCATCGTCTCGGACTTCATCGGCTACGCCAAGCGCAGCGGCATCCCCGTCGGCCCCGGGCGCGGCAGCGCGGCGGGCAGCGTCGTGTCCTACTGCCTGCACATCACGGACGTGGACCCGATCAAATACTCCCTCTTCTTCGAGCGCTTCTTAAACCCCGAGCGCGTGAGCATGCCGGATATCGACGTGGACTTCTGCGTCAACCGCCGGGGCGAGGTCATCGAGTACGTCAACCGCCTCTACGGGCGCGACCGCGTGGCGCAGATCGTCACCTTCGGCACCATGGCCGCGCGCGGCGCGATCCGCGACGTGGGGCGGGCGCTGGGCGTGAGCTACGGCGAGTGCGACACGGTGGCCAAGCAGGTGCCCATGG